>JAGXHD010000014.1 GCA_024636395.1 Sulfitobacter sp. | reverse complement strand
TTATGACCAGTGGTTTTTGTCCCAGATAACACCAATGAGATGCATTATCCGGAGTGTTACTGAGCTTGCACCTACGGCATCGTCGACGTTCAGGGCGGATTGCAGTCATTCGCCGCGATATGAAAGAATGGCTGCTTTGACCTCAGCAGGTCTGCTTCAGTACACTGTATTCGCTGCGCAGTTGAAGGATCACAGTGATGTCACTGCTATCTCGGCTGCGCCAGAAACAGCCTCAACCGACGAGTCGAGATTGTCTTGCGGTAGGGCCGCGCCTCGCTTGGGTCGGGTCGTCTGTCAAGACGGGGATCATTCCCAGATCAGACCGGTTTCAAATCGCCCCGAAATCGGCTGGCAATTATCGGTATCAGTCTCATAAGCACCCTCGGGAACAAAGCACAAAAGCGCCTCAAATGTGCCGCTGGCATGAAGGTCGCCACCGGCACTGTCGAGTCGCTCAAATGTGATCTGCGCCGGTTCGGGCGCGTCTTCCGAGGTCCAGAAGTCCCGCATCCCGGACGGGAAATATCCAACTGACAACCCTGTCAGACTGCTTTGAGGGTCGGGCTCGATACTGGTGAAATTCGCCTCGATCGTGATCGGCTTGCCCTCCG
This sequence comes from Sulfitobacter sp., assembly GCA_024636395.1. GTDB lineage: Bacteria > Pseudomonadota > Alphaproteobacteria > Rhodobacterales > Rhodobacteraceae > JAGXHD01. The sequence continues at coordinate 4,429 of JAGXHD010000014.1, read as the reverse complement.
CGCCCTGAATGGTGAGCGACGTTATCCCCATGACGGTGGTCAACGAAGCTGTCGCCAGACGCCGCCCTTCGTCAAGATAGCTCATCGTGGTTTGCGCCAGCATTTCGCCCGAAAACTCGGCTTCGATCATGCCGATTACTTGGAAATCCTCTGCCAATACGGGCGAAACAAGCAACAAAACAGCGGGGACTAGAAGAAGGTGACGCGTCATGACATTTCCTTTTCGGTTGCTGATCCAAACTGACGATCCTGCTTGATTACTGGGCGCCTATGGTCGTGGCCAAGTGACGTAATTCGATCCCTCAACGGCGTACGGCGCGTTTCTGCGCCAACCAGTCGTTGATCTTCTGGGCCAGCGGCGCCATGGCTCCCTGCGACACACCCCAGCCCGTAACCGGAATGCGGGTGGCAGGACGGGTGTTGGTGAAAACAATATCTATGGCGCCGGTCCCGCGGCGGGGGTTGCGCGACAGCTCTGCGCTGTCCAGATCGGCTAGGTCAAATTCTGCAACCCGCGTGCGGGTCAAAGTCCTCCGCGTCAGACGAACCGTGCCCGCCTGCGCGTCCAGCACAAGGTCGGAACGTTCGGATATCAGCAGAAACGTCCAGCCGAAAAACCCGCCAAATATAACGATCAGCATCAGGCCGCTGGTGGCGCTGCCCGAAACCACCTCGGACAACCCCACCAGAACAACGATCCCGAAGGGAAGCCCCATGACCCACAACAGAAAGCGCGGTAGTTGCACGGAAATCACCAGCTTTTCCGCCGTATGGGTGCGCACACTCATGTCTTCGGCCCACCCAAATCCTGCAACCACGCATTGATCTGCGATGTGAACCGTTTTGCCTCTGCTTCGGGGATACCAAGGGGCGACAAGCTGATGGTCATGTTCGGGCGGGTATTACGAAACAATAGGTCCACATTCGCGCTGCGCTTGCTGGAGGCCCGCACCATTTTAACCCGGGCCTATTCGATCAGTTCGGCCCCGTCAAAATACCGCAACGGCAGCACCCACGTCGTTGTGCCCAGCATATTGCTTCGACTCATCGAGATCACGCCAGCCGCCGGGTCGAATGTCAGATCCAGCCGAACCAGCACCTTTTCCAGCCAGACATATCCCGCCCCGCCACCAATGGCGATCAACAGTGCCGCCCGCACCACCTCACCGTAAAACAGGGCCACCGGCGCATTGAGAATAATGAAAGCACAAACTGCAATTGCCAGCCATGCAAGAGGCAGCACAGGAACCGTGATCTCAAGCCTTTGCTTTTCGACCACTGCGTCGGTTCACCGGCATCATCCAGATGTAGGACAAGTGCCCTTTGCGCTTCACCATGATCGGTATCGAGCTTTGCGTCGCAGGCCACCGATGTCAGACGCGACAGCGGCGTGTCGATCCGCACGCCCTTGGTGTCTTGATAGGTGATGCGATCCGCATCACGGTCCAGCACCAGCGAAAAGCTGATCAGTAACTGCCGGAACAGCAGCCACCCCATCACCGCGCTAATACCAACTGCAATGAGCGCGGCCATCCACTCGCCCTCCAGAAGTCCTGCCAAGCCCCATCCTGCAAGGACAAAAAGAATGCATCCGAAGACAACCGCCCAGAATACAGGTCGGTGACGAATTTCCAGCTTCGCTGGCGTGCTCGAGTGCATCTTCATGTCAGGCCGACCTCGTCCTTGGGTCGCGTTGATCCTCGCCCTGCCGGAAGCATATCGCCGACAAATTGTTACCCGAAGCAGGGGGCAGAGCAAACGTTTTCTAGACTGCATGCGGTGCGCCAAGTTGGACGGATGGCTCAGATTGCGTTCTGACGAAACAACGTTGTTCTTCGGAAATTGAGGCTTCCATGCTAGCGTTGAGAACTCAAGGGTAGGCAGCGGGGATATTGCGATGGCGCATGCGGCAGTGCGACTTTGGGTTGGGCTGGTGATAACTTGGCTGGCGCTTTCCGGCGCGGCGGCAGCACAGAGCTGTGGCTGTAATCCTCTGCCCTCCGAAGGCATTTATGGCGGACCGGTGCCATTGACACTGACGCATCTCGACGGCGACGACGAGACCTGCCCGACGCGAGTCCGGGTACACCTCCCACGCCAAGGTGCGCCTGATATCAACGTGGTGCTTCACTGCCAACCAGGCGAAAACACATGGACAGGCTCGGAACCAAGTCCATTCGGGGCGGCATTCATGTATATTCTCACGCCCGAAGCGCCACCACTGGATATGGCAAGCGGTGGGTATGCTGCACAATTGGCTGGTGCCCGCGCAATGGCCGAAACGGTCTCATTGTTGATGATCTTGCCCCCAAAATTGTTAGCGATCGGCAAATCCAGTGAAACGCACACATTCAGTTTGGCTGGGGAGTTTCAGGCGGCGGAGTGCATTTGCAACAAGGTGAAGGAAGAGCTTGATTGGGCGCGCACTATGCAATCAGCCTACAGCGACACGGATCTGATCGCGCAGGCACTAGCCGCTGGTATCCGCGGCACGAGGGCGCGAGAGAACTTCTGGATGGATGATGCGCGCCAGTTGCACCGATTTGATCCCGCAAATCACGAGATCAGCTATGCTGATCAGGTCAGCGCCAAGGTCAGCGCAGAGTATGGTGGCGTGACGACGCCGGGCAAGATTGTGCCTCAAAGTGTGAAGGCAGCCACGACCATAAGAAGTCCGGGCGATTTGGAACCTGGGGCCACAGCTCAGGTGAGCCCCACGACGTGCAAGATAAAATTGAAATCGCCAGCCGCTGTGGTGAAGGAATGTGTGCCGGACATCGTCGTAAAGGCCCTTTTTGCGCATGAGTCACAACATCAGAGATTGTGCCAGACGCTGAATGTTCCTTCCGTTTACAAATCTCCAGATGGTGAGGAAGTGAACTGGCGTGACGGGATCACTGGTCCTTACGCCGACGGAAGTCCCGCACCATTATCCGGTTATGGTGCATGGTCGCAGAACCCATCGAACCACTCAATGGATGAAGCTGCGGCCTATGCTGCGGAGGCATCGGTTCTACAAAACTGGCTGGATGCACATTGCTCTTGAGCCGGTTGCCCAATTCCTGCCGCTTGACGAATGCAGGAGAGAGCAATCGGAGCGCGCGCATTCACTCCGAAGCGCTGACACTAGGGAAAAACCGGAATTTTTCCGTCCGTGATCCGACAGCACGAAAACAGTTAGACGTGATGCTCGCCTATCACCAAATTACGCCATTGTCTGTGTTCAGATCCACCTCCAGCGCAGGAAACCAAAAAGAATGAACCACTGTAGCTTCCCAGGCCAGCCCCACCCCTATCAGCGCCCACCTGGACGCCCCGGCGACAGGCTGAATGTTTCAACACTGGATCGCGACTGCCGATGCTCCACGGTCCTTGGTGTTTTGTTCCTTTACGCCTTGATTCTGGCGCACAGCCCGGCTTTTGCAGCAGATCGCGCCACGTGCAGCATGGCCGTGAAACTGCTCGAAGCGACAGACAAGGGGTTGGACGCCGTCGCCGTCGGGGATGAGCGTAGCGCGACCAGCGGCATCGCGGTCTTTGCCCAACAAACCCAAGACATGGCAGACCAGCATTCGACAGACGATCCGCTTCCCAGTGATGTGGCCGCCGCACTGACCGCTATACTGGCCGAAACGGCGTCGCAATATTTCATTGCCGCCGTCGCCCCCAAGCTTTTGGAGCAGGCGCTGGTGATCCAACACGCAATGCCGGACATCTGCGCCGCCTCAAAGATCCCCGACCTAAACCGCCATATGAACTAAAACCTGCAGGGTATCAAAACCATGCTCTGACATAACTCAGATCAATCAGTAAAGGAGCGTTCCGTCATGTCAAAATCTGTCCCTAGATCAATTTTGATCTGCGCGCGAGGATCAATCCGCGCGGCCGTCCTCTTTGCCGCAACCGCTGCAACAGCCCAAACCAGTCTCAGCGACCAGAAGGAACGACTTGTTGCGGCAATCGAAGCCGCCGGATGTATTGTTAATGAACTAAATCAAGCCGCGATCCTAGTTGAAGCAGGCCTGACCCCGGAACAGGGCGGCGTAATTGTGAACCAGATGATGGATATCAGCGAGGCGGTGCCCTTTGGCGACGACCTGCGCCTCAATACGGCCGGATGCCAATAGGCACCGCGCGGTAAGATCCAGATCGAAAGGAGCCTGCAAGATGGTGCGACTGGCCACGACACTGAGCGCATTGTTTCTGAGATTCCCGACGTGTTCATGGGCCGAGGACTATTGCGGACACTCAATTGAAGGTTCTGTCGCAAACTTTTTTGACGATTGAGGGCAGCCATTCTGTGGACACACTTATGCTGCGAGCACCGCAAACTGCTGGAATGCGGTGCGCTCGTTGGTCTCGAGTTGCCCCTTTCGGATCATGTGTGCTGTCTCGATCCCAGCCAGTGTAGCGTCGGCTGAATGGAAGG
>JAGXHD010000196.1 GCA_024636395.1 Sulfitobacter sp. | reverse complement strand
GCGTAGTGCCGCGCCAGAGCATCGCCCCGCCCCATTGCGGCGGTCCCTCATCGGGCTGCATCTGGCGGCGCAGGGCAGAGTGGATCCCGTCCGCACCGATCAGTACTGCGCCGGTGACCGCACGCGCCGCCCCGCTGCGGTCCTGAAGCGTCAGCGTCACGGTATCGCCCGTATTCTCAAATCCTGTCGCCCGCCAACCGGTCTGTACGGCGTCCGGCCCGGCGCGCCTGATTACTTCATCATAAAGCATCATGTGCAGTCGTCCGCGGTGTACCGAATAGGCGGGCCAGTCGTATCCCGCCGCGATTCCGCGGGGCTCGGTCCAGACATGCAGGCCTTTTTTCGTGTAAAGCCCGTAGTCTTCGAGTGGGATACCAACCTCATCCAGCCTGTCGTGCAGGCCCAAATCGTAGAGTTCGCGCACGGCGGAGGGTTGCAGATTGATGCCCACGCCCATGGGGCGCATCCGCGCTGCCGCCTCGAACACTTGAAAAGGGATGCCGACCTGATGGCAACTCAACGCCAGCACCAAACCCGAAATGCCGCCTCCTGCGATCAAAACTGTCACAATTCCTCCGCGGCCATGGGAAGCGACCTGGCCCGCCCCTTGCGCCTTTGGCTTCTATAAATTCGGTCAACTATGCGGATGGGGCGGCAATGTTGTCAATCTCGCTCGCAGCAGGCCCGACCCACCAGGTTGCGACACGCGGGTGACTATCCAAGCTTGCGTCTTCAAGGCCGCTGTCGGCGGGAAACCGCCCAGTCTGCGTGTCTCCTCCTCTAGAGCGCTAGTTCGTTTTACGTTTTCGGAAAGCTGTTTGCGCCCATTGGCGAAATCCAGTTAAGTATGAAGAAAATGGGTGTGTCAAAGCCGCAGATCCATGAGCACGCGACAAAGTGTGCCGGGGTGCTGCGGCGAGTATCGAGGGTTTGAGTGTGAAATTTAAGGCTCCGGAGAGTGTGTGGCGTACGGCCACGGGAATTGTGATGCTTTGGATCACGGCGACATCCGCCCATGCCGCCGAAGTGACGCTCAACGGTGTAACGGACGACGATCTCAACGGCTCGATGCGTGGCGGATCGCTGCTGATCGAACAAACGCTGCAAGAAGAAAACAGACCCTCTACCGCAGAAATTCTTGGCGCGGCCCGGGCTGATTACAAACGTCTGCTCGCCGTCCTCTACGACAACGGATACTTCAGCGGCAGCATCAATATCATCGTGGACGGACGCGAGGCTGCAGCGATACCGCAGATTGATCCTCCCGCCGTGATTTCAAACATCGAGATCAGGGTAGACACGGGACCGAAGTTTTTGTTCGGCCGCGCACGCATCGCACCGGTCGCTCCGGAGACGGAGCTTCCAGAGGGCTACGCGGAAGGCCAGACCGCCAGCCTCGGTGTGCTCAAGAGTGCTGTTGCCAACGGTATCGAGGGCTGGCGCGCACAGGGCCATGCCAAGGCTGCACTGGCCGCGCAGGAACTGGTCGCCGATCATCCATCCCGGCGCATTCGCGCAGATCTGACCCTTGATCCCGGGCCCCGGCTGCGGTTTGGCCGCATGGTGATCACTGGCGAAAGTGATGTGCGCGAACAGCGCATCCGCGATATTGCAGGTCTGCCGGAGGGTGAAGTGTTCTCGCCCGAGGAACTGCGGCAGTCGACGGAGCGGCTGCGTCGCACGGGGGCGTTCAATGCGGTAGCACTGAGCGAAGCGGAGGAGATCGGGCCGGGCGATACGCTCGGGATCACGGCCCAGATCACCGATGCACCCAAGCGCCGTCTGGGCTTTGGTGCAGAGCTTTCTACGCTGGAAGGGCTTACTGTCAGTGCCTTTTGGCTTCACCGCAATTTGCTGGGCGGAGCTGAGCGTTTGCGCTTTGACGCCGAGGTGAGCGGGATCGGTGGCAACTCCGGCGGGACAGACTACTCGTTGGGTGCGCGCTTCGAGCGGCCCGCGACTTTCAACGAAGACACTGATTTCTACGCGCTTGCGCTCGTGGAGCAGTTGGACGAAGTATCTTTTTTCTCCCGACAGTTGGATCTGGAAGCAGGGATCAAGCGGATCGCCTCAGCTGAACGGACCTACACCCTGGGCCTCGGCCTGCGCACGGCCGAGACGCGCGATGCTTTTGGTGAAAACAGATACACTCTTCTCACACTGCCGCTCAGCGCCGAATTCGACTACCGCGATGACCGCCTGAACGCCAAGAACGGATATTACCTCAAAGCGAGCGTAACGCCGTTTCTTGCCGTCTCAGGCTCCGACAACGGCGTGCGCTCTTATGTGGACGGGCGGGCGTATAGAACTTTCGGCGAGGCACGCCCCGTGACTTTCGCGGTGCGCGGGCAGGTAGGCTCGGTCTATGGCCCCGATCTGTCGCGGGCACCGGCGGACTATCTGTTTTACTCGGGCGGTGGTGGCTCCGTGCGCGGGCAGGAGTACCAATCTCTCGGCGTGGCAGTCGGCGCGGAGACCGTGGGCGGGCGCAGTTTTGTCGGCGTCTCCGGGGAGGTGCGTGTCGGCGTGACCGATAGCATCGGTATCGTGGGTTTCGTCGATGCAGGCTATGTCGGTGAGGAAGAGTTCTACGATGGGACTGGCACGTGGCACAGCGGCGCCGGTATCGGCCTGCGCTACAACACGGCCGTGGGGCCGATCCGCCTCGATCTTGCAGTGCCCACCTCGGGCCCGGAAACGGACGAGAATTTTCAAGTCTACATCGGCATAGGGCAGTCCTTCTAATGCATATGATCCGCTTTTTCTTCATGGCGTTCGCGCTTTTGATGGCCCTGCCTGCCGCCGCGCAGGAAGAGGGCGAGGGGTTCCTGACCCGCCAGATCCAGAACTTGCTGAGTGGCGCGGGCCGGGACGTGGACATAGTGGGCTTTCAGGGGGCGCTCAGTTCATCGGCGTCTTTCCAGCGGATGACCATCGCGGATGATGAGGGCATCTGGCTCACGCTCGAAGATGTGGTGCTTAGCTGGAACCGCTCGGCGCTACTTCGTGGCCGGCTTGAGGTGCAGGAGTTGAGTGCCGCGCGCATCGACATTCCGCGTCTGCCTAACCCTGCCGAAGATGCGCTTCCCGAACCTGAGGCGACGCCTTTCACGTTCCCGCAGCTCCCCGAACTACCCGTCGCCATCAATATCGAAGCGATAAACATCGCGCAGGTCTCTCTTGGTACCCCGCTGGTCGGGCAGGCGGTTGAATTGCGGATGAATGCGCGGGCGCGTCTCAATGACGACGGGCTTGATATGGCATTTAGCGCCAACCGCACGGACGGGCGGCGCGGCGTGTTCGATCTCACGGCCAACCTGTCACGCAGCGACGATCTGCTGCAAGCGTTGCTTCAGGTGAGCGAGCAGGAAGGCGGCATTGCCGCGACTTTGCTGGCCATTCCCGAGACCCCCTCGGTCGAATTGAGCATCAGGACAGATGGCCCGCTGAACGATCTCGTCACCGATCTCAAAATTGATACGGACGGCGAGGAGCGGCTTGCCGGGCAGGTGGTACTGATCACCGAAGGCGACGCCTCCGATCCAGACCGCCGTATTTCGGCCGATATAGGCGGCGACATCACGGCGGTTATCCTACCGCAATACCGGGATTTCTTTGGACCTAGCGTAAGCCTCAAAGCAGATGCGCTGATCGAGGCTGGCGGGGCAATATCGCTCGACAACCTCGATTTGCAAGCGGCAGCCGTTGATCTGACGGGGCGGGTGAGCCTTTCCGAAGAGAAATGGCCTTCCTTTATCGATATTTCGGGAACTGTCGCGCGCGCCGACGGTGCAGCGGTTTTGCTGCCCGGTGGGGGCGGTGCGACCGTCGACCGGATCGTGCTCAACGTGGATTACGACGCAGCGGCTGGCGATGCCTACGAGGCGGAGTTCGATATCACCGGGCTCCAAGCCGAGGCGGCCGAAGTGGCTCAAACCACCCTGCGTTCCACGGGTGCGCTCGTCGGCGCATCGGGCAACGTTGGCCAGTTGCGCGGCACGGTGGAATTCGCGGCGCAGGGCGTGGCGTTGATGGATGCGGCTCTCTCCGAGGCGCTGGGCCAGCAGATCAGCGGCAGCACCGAGATAAACTATATCGAGGGGGAGCCGTTTCGTATCAGCGGTCTGGATCTGCAAGGCAGCGATTACCGCCTGACAGGCAATGTCGAGCTGAGTGGCGTGGGCACCGGGCTTGAGACGACGCTTGACGCCACACTCGCGGCGACCGATTTGAGCCGCTTCTCCGCGCTTGCGGGTCGCGAGCTTGACGGTGCCACGTCGCTTGCGGTGACCGGTACTGTCACCCCGCTAAGCGGTGCATTTGATGTGCAAGCCAACGGCACCGCAGACGATATCAAGACCGGCATCGCGCAGGCCGATGCGCTGCTGGAAGGCCGCACCGATCTCACGTTGAACGCCATTCGCAATGAGAACGGCACGTTCTTGCGCGGGCTCGAGCTGAACAATGCCGCATTGCTCTTTACCGGGTCTGCCGAGCTTGCGACAGCCTCCAGCCGTGTGGATGCAGACATCGTGTTGCGCGATATTGCAACTGTGCTGCCGCAATATGAGGGGCGCGTCACACTCAAAGGTACGGCGAACGGCAACGCCGAAGGCTGGCGGCTGAATGTCGATGCAGACGGCCCTTACGAGGCTGCCCTGCGCATCGACGGTCTGGCGACGGGCCCTGACGCAGAGATCGATTTCACGGCCTCCGTGCCCGATCTGTCGCGCTTTGCCGAAGGGGTGGATGGACCGCTCAACGCTGCAGGATCCGTACGCCAGACGCCCGAAGGCTGGCTTTTGCAGACCAACGCTTCTGGCCCCTACGACGTGGACGCGCGGATCAATGGGCTGGTCGCGCCCGCGCTCGATATCGGCTTCGATGTGGCCCTGCCGGAGATTTCGGTTGTCGCGCCTCAGGTCAACGGGCCGCTGCGTGCCAGCGGGCGTCTGCGCCAGACCGATACGGGCTTTGAAATCCAGACGGATGCCTCAGGGCCCTACAATGCCAATGCGTCGGTGAGCGGCGCGCTGACGCCAGCTATCGACTTGACCTTCGATCTGGCGCTGCCGAATGTGCAACCGCTGGTGCCGCAAGTGAATGGCCCGCTGAGCGCCACAGGCCAGCTTCGCCAGACCGATGCGGGGTTTGTCGTCGACACCACCGCAAGCGGTCCTTACGGCGCGCGTGCGGCTGTAGAGGGATTGGCGACGGGCCCGAACATGTCGCTAGATTTCAGCGTTTCCGTACCCAATGTCGCACCTCTGGCACCGGGGGTGAATGGGCCGCTGGCGGCGCAGGGCAATCTGCGCCAGACGCCAAACGGCCTTGCTGTGCGCACCACGGCCACCGGTCCTTACAGCGCGCGTGCATCCGTGGACGGTGTCGTGACAGGGCCTGACGCTCAGGTGGACTACACCCTTGCAATGCCCAATCTCGCGGCAGTGGTTCCAAGACTGGTCGGGCCGCTCAACGTCACCGGCAGCGCCCAGAAAACGCCTCAGGGATGGCGGGTCGAGCAGACGGGTAGGGGGCCGGGTGGCACCACGGCGGACATAAGCGGCCTTGTCGGCAACGACGGGAACCTCGACATCGACGCGCGCGGCTCCGCTCCATTGGGGCTTGCTGGCCCTTTCATTGCGCCTCGCAGCCTTCAGGGGCAGGCGAATTTCGAAATCAGCGTGGATGGTCCTGCGGAACTCGCCTCCGTGCGCGGTACTTTGCGCACGAGTGGTGCGTCCCTGACAGCGCCCAACCTGCGGCTGGGGCTGGAGGATATCAACGCCACAATCGATCTGGCCAACAGCCGTGCCGCGATAGATCTGACGGCAAACTCGACCAGTGGTGGCGGACTTGCGATCAATGGCGGGCTGGGGTTGGAGGGCGCATTGCCCGCCGATATAAACATCTCGCTCAACAATCTCGTCCTGATTGATCCGCGCCTCTACCGGACTGTCCTGCGCGGTGCGCTGCGTCTGGCCGGGCCCATCGCGGGCGGCGCAAACCTTGCCGGTGACATCACCATCGGGGAGACTTTCGTCACCGTGCCCTCGACCGGTCTGACCAGCATCGGGGACATCCCGCCAATCGATCATCTCGGGGCCCCGCAGGACAATCTCGAAACCCGTCGCAGGGCAGGCCTGCTCGAGGAGGGGGCCGTGACGAACCCTGCCGAACAAGGGGCGCCCTCCGGCGCAGGGATCGGCCTGAACATCGGCGTCAATGCGCCGGGGCGGATCTTCATCCGGGGTCGCGGGCTTGATGCGGAGCTGGGCGGGCGTCTGCAGATTACGGGCGATACCAACAATATCGTCTCTGCTGGTCGCTTCGAGCTTGAGCGAGGCCGCCTCGATATCCTTGGGAAGCGCTTCGATCTATCCGAAGGAACGGCCCAGTTTTTGGGCAGCTTCGTTCCCTACATTCGTTTCGTAACCACGACTTCGACTGAGGCAGGCACGGCGAGCATCATCGTCGAGGGCCCGGCAGATGCGCCGGAAGTCACGTTTGAAAGCTCACCCGCAGGACCGCAGGACGAGGTGCTGGCGCAGCTGCTGTTCGGCCGCAATCTGTCTGAAATCTCGGCGTTCCAAGCGTTGCAATTGGCCAACGCGGTCGCAACTCTTGCGGGACGCGGCGGCAATGGCGTCGTAGGCAATCTGCGGGATCGCTTCGGCCTCGACGATCTCGACGTGACCACAACCGACAGCGGAGAGACCGCCCTGCGTGTGGGCAGGTATCTCACCGACAATGTCTACACGGACGTCACAGCTGCATCGGACGGCACAGGGGAGGTCTCGCTCAACATAGATCTTACTGACAGCCTGAAGGGCAAAGCGACGCTTGGATCGGACGGCAATTCATCACTCGGGGTATTCTTCGAGCGGGACTACTGACCCTGCTTAGGGATCAGGGGTAAACCTTCCGAAGCGGCCTCGCTTGAACAGCAAGCCGTCGCGCTCTTCGGGTTGGGTCGCCGCAGCGGTGATCTGGCCCAGAATGATCGAATGATCTCCGGCCCGGTGCACCGCATATGTGTCGCAATGGAATGTCGCGAGGCAGCCGTGCAGGGTTGGCGCGCCGTTGGGACCTTCTTCCACCGCGTAGGGGCTGAAATCGTGGCCCTGTGCGGCGAAATGGTTTGCCACGTCAATTTGATCCGCGCTCAGGACATGGATGCAGAAAGCGGATGCCGCGGCAAAGGCATCGTGCCGTTTGGAACTGCGCGCGGCGGACCAAAGAACGAGAGGCGGATCGAGCGAAACCGACGAGAATGAATTTGCGGTCATTCCCAGTGGTCCCTCGCCTGTTTGGGCCGTGATCAGCGCCACGCCAGTGCCGAATTGGCCGAGCGCGCGGCGCAGATCGGTGCTGCGGGTCGGATCTGGGGTGAAACTTTTCATGATGCTCTCCATGAAGGTGCGGTGCCATGAGCACAGTGATTTGTCCAGTGCACACCTAAGTTTCGCACCTTTCGTGAAGTTATTAAAAACATAGCGCTTTAAGTGGAAATGGAAGATGCTCACATCCAGAAAATTCGCGATCCAGGTTCCAGATAAAGTTCAAATTCTGGCCTAAGCGACCTTTGTTGACCGTGTCGAGAGCGCATTTTGGGATAAGGAGGCGTGATTGGGCCCGTTCGTTCTGGACCGGTCACAAGACTTTTGCCGTCGCGACCGGATCTTCAATCATCATTTTATATCCAACACCCGGCATAAGGGGGATCCCTCCGTCGTTGGCGCGCAACAGTTCCGGGTCCGGCAGGTCTGGCGTTCGCTGTCCCGCATGCCCGGGAAACCCTTGCTTTGCCTAGACATAATACCGGTGGGCTGGCGAAGCGAGAAACCGCTCCGCCGACGGAATAGCCCAGGAGGTGCGCCGCTTCCATGATTGCCGCGTTCGTCTTGCTGTGTTCCGCTAGATTGAACCCGAAGCTTTCTGAGAGGCTGCGGTAACGTGATCCCACATAATGGATCATCAAGATGTGGCGCCCAAGAGACTCTGGCCGCGTCATTGAGGGCAGAAAATTCGGGACCACCGCAGGACTGGTGCCGAGCAGGTAAACCAAAGGAACGTCTTCACAGGGCAGCCCACACCACCTGATGACAGTATTCCACTCTGTCAAAGTGTTGCTTCCTAGGGGGACAGTCTCTTGGGCTTTCTGCGTCACGGCCACTCGCGTCGTGGCATCGTGGGTTCCGAAACACGCAACAATTTGGCCTGATTGCCTCAGCTTATCGAGCCCGCTCCTAGCGTTAAGTTCATGTAAGGCGGCGAGTAAACTCTCTACCGTAAGCGCAAAAAAGGGCGCCCCAATGAGGGACGCCCGCTGCTTCGCGCCAGATTGCGAAGCTTACTGGTTCATCCGGTTTTCGATCAGATCCTCAACCACGGAAGGATCTGCCAGTGTCGAGATATCGCCCAGCGTCTTATGATCGTTTTCCGCGATTTTGCGCAGGATACGTCGCATAATCTTGCCGGAGCGTGTCTTGGGCAGGCCCGGCGCCCATTGGATGAGATCGGGAGAGGCGATGGGGCCAATCTCCGTGCGGACCCAATTGCGCAATTCCGTACGCAGATCGTCGGAATACTCTTCCCCGCCCATCAGCGTAACGTAGCAATAGATGCCCTGTCCCTTGATCTTGTGCGGATAGCCGACGACGGCGGCCTCGGCCACTTTCGGATGCGCCACGAGAGCGGATTCAACTTCCGCCGTGCCCATCCGATGGCCCGAGACGTTTATCACATCATCTACGCGGCCCGTAATCCAGTAATCGCCGTCCGCATCGCGCTTGGCCCCGTCGCCGGTGAAATAATAGCCGGGGTAATCCGCGAAATACGTCTGCTCAAAGCGGGCGTGATCGCCCCAAACGGTGCGCATCTGGCCGGGCCAGCTGTTTGCGATGCACAGCACTCCTTCGGCGGGATCGCCTTCGATCACGGCAGCGGTCGTCGGCTCCAGGATCACGGGTTTGATGCCAAAAAACGGCTTCATCGCCGATCCGGGTTTCATCGTATGCGCGCCGGGCAGAGGGGTCATAAGGTGGCCGCCGGTTTCGGTC
>JAGXHD010000195.1 GCA_024636395.1 Sulfitobacter sp. | reverse complement strand
CCATGAACATAAGCTACGGCGGTCTGTCCAAGAACACCGAGAACCTCGATGGTATTTCCATCGGCGCTTTCGAGATGGCGCAGTTCTGTGCCGGCTATCACGCAGACAAGAACCCCTCGATCACCGTGCTTGAGCTTCCCTTTTTGGGCGTAAGCACGCTCGAAGAAGAAGTTGCCGTATCCAAGGCCGTCTATGCGCACCCTGCGACGATTGCAGATCTGGCGCGCTGGAACGCGACGCTGCTGATGCCGTCGCCGATGCCTCAGTACAATCTTGCCGGCGTGGGCGCAGCGCCTTCCACCATCGCGGATTTCCAGGGCTTGACCGTGCGTGCCACAGGCGGGATCGGCGAAGCGATGACGCTCGCCGGTGCGGTACCAACCTCCGTTACGTCAGAGGAGGCGCGCCAGGCGCTTGATTCCGGTATCGTGAAATCGATCGCCTTCGCCCCCCACGCGCATATGTCGTTCGGCATCATGGAAGTGGCGAAATGGTGGACCGACGACCTCAACCCGGGCACCGTGAATTGCCCGATCGTGGTCAATACCGATGCGCTTGAGGCTTTGTCGGACAGCGAGCGCGAGGCGCTTCTGGGTTCCGTAGACGAATCGCTGGCCTATTACATCGATTATTACAACAACGAGACCATGGGCAAATGGAGTCCGCTGCTGGAGGAGAAGGGTGTCGAGGTGATCAACTACAACCCCGAGCGTCTGGCCGAATTCCGCGAAATGGCGGCAGGTCCTGTCTCCCAGAAATGGATCGAAGAGAACAACGCGCGCGGTCTGCCCGCGCAAGAGCTCTATGATCTGGTGATCACGACGCTGGGCAAGTAAGCCTGCACGCGATCTATCGGCGCGCCCGCTTTGCCGGGCGCGCCATCTTTGTTTAATTCCCCCTGATCGATAAAAAGGAATAAGGCCATGGCGTTGAAAGCCTCGGTGCTCACTGACGACAGCTTGCTGAGCCGGATGGACCAGTCGTTGCTCAGGCTTGAGCGGTTTTTTGGATTGATCAGCGGTCTGGCGGTTTTCGCCCTGATGTTTCTGGCGGTGTATTCGGTGGGCGGGCGCAATATCTTCAACAGCCCCGTGCGCGGCTACGTCGATTGGATCGAGATCACGATGCCGCTCATCGCGATCATGGGCATCAGCTACACGCAGCGCGACGGCGGGCATATCCGCATGGATATCCTTGTGAGCAAACTGCGCGGCCGCACCCTGTGGGCCGCCGAATTCATTACGACCTTTCTGGTCCTCATTCTCATTCTGCTGCTCATCTGGGGCTCTTGGGCGCATTTCCAGCGCAGCTTTGATTTCGCCGCACCGCTTTGGAGTCGCGACAGCACCATCGACATCAAGCTCCCGGTATGGCCCGCCAAACTGGTGGTGCCAGTCGCCTTCAGCGTGCTGGCCCTGCGCCTGTGTATCCAACTGACCTCCTACGGCAAGGCCGTCATATCAGGCACCGACAGTCCTGTGGCCGTGCCCATGATCGAGGATGTCGCAACAATCGCCGCGCGTGAAGCGGCCGCCGTCACCGGCCGGGAGGAAATGTAATGGAACCTATCGACATTGGTATCGCCGTCTCCATCGGCCTGTTGGTCATGGTGGTGCTGGGGATGCGCGTGGCCTTCGCCGCCGCCATGGCGGGGCTGATCGGCCTGATCTGGATCTTCTGGTCAAAGAAGGGCTATGACCCGGACGAGTTCACATGGGCGCTTACCGTCGCGACCAAAACGGCGGGGCAGGTGCCACACTCGAAAGTGGCCAGTCAGGCGCTCAGCTTGATCCCAACATTCATTCTCATCGGCTATTTGGCGTATTACGCGGGGCTGACCAAAGCGCTGTTTGAGGCGGCCAAGCGCTGGATCGCATGGGTGCCCGGCGGCCTTGCCGTGGCCACAGTGTTCGCCACGGCGGGTTTCGCCGCCGTCTCGGGCGCGTCCGTCGCGACCTCCGCCGTCTTCGCCCGCATCGCGATCCCGGAGATGCTCGAGAACGGGTATAACAAGCAATTCGCGGCAGGTGTCGTCGCTGCCGCGGGTACGCTGGCCTCGCTCATCCCGCCCTCCGCCATCCTTGTGATTTATGCCATTATCGTGGAGCAGGACGTGGGCAAGTTGCTGCTGGCAGGCTTCATTCCCGGCGCCTTTTCCGCGCTGGTCTATACGATCATGATCGTGACGATCGCGATGGTCTGGAAGAACGTCGGCCCCCCGATTGGGGGGTTCACGTGGAAACAGCGTTTCGAATCATTGCCTCCCGCCTTGCCCATCGTGGCCGTGGTCGTGATCATCATCTTCTTCGTCTATAACCCTTTCGGCGATGCTTGGGGCACACCAACCGAGGGTGGCGCCATCGGGGCGTTCATCATCTTCCTCATGGCGCTCTACCGCGGCATGCGCTGGGTCGAGCTGAAATCGGCACTGCTGGATACGGCCAAACTCACTGTGATGATTTTTTCGATCATCTGGGGCGTGCTGATCTATGTGCGGTTTCTGGGCTTTGCGGAGCTGCCGGCGGCCTTCGCCGACTGGATCACCTCGCTTGAGATGGCGCCGATCCTGATCCTGATTTGCATCCTGCTCGCCTATGCCGTGCTCGGCATGTTCATGGATGCCATCGGGATGCTGCTGCTGACGCTGCCGGTGGTCTATCCTGCCGTAATGGCGCTCAACGGCGGTGAGAATGTCGCGGCGGCGGATTCCGCCTTCGGCATGTCTGGTCCGATGTGTGCGATCTGGTTCGGGATATTGGTGGTCAAAATGGCGGAGTTCTGTTTGATCACGCCGCCCATCGGCCTCAACTGTTTCGTGGTGGCCGGTGTGCGCGATGATTTGACCGTGCAGGACGTGTTCAAGGGCGTGATGCCCTTCTTTGTTGCAGATGCGATCACTATTGCACTTCTGGTGGCTTTCCCGGCAATCGTGCTCTGGTTGCCCTCGCTGGCCAGCTAGCACTGCCGCATGCCCCGCATCCTTCCCTACAGGAGGACGCGGGGCAGCGAAATCTTTGAAAGTGCGTGATGTTTTGTTTCATCCACAGCTCCGATCTGCATCTTGGAAAGCCTTTTGGCCGCCACGCGGAGGATGTGCGCGGCCGGTTGCGGCAAGCGCGCCACGGGGCCCTCGCGCGATTGGCGCAGGCCGCGCGTGATGCGGGCGCGCAAACCGTGCTTCTGGCTGGCGATACCTTCGATCAGGAAACACCGGCCCCTGCGATCACGCGGCAGGCGCTCAACGCGATGGCGCAGGCTGGTGATATCACATGGGTGCTGATGCCGGGCAATCACGACAGCCTCGCCGCAAGCGAGCTGTGGCAGACTATCACCCGCGAGAAGCCTGACAACGTCATCCTCGCGCTAACGCCGGAGCCTGTGGTGCTGGGGCAGGCGCGGCTGCTGCCCGCGCCCTGTACGACACGCAATCCCGGCCGCGACCTTACAGTGGATATGGGCCAGGCCACGCCCGAGGGTGCGATCCGGGTTGGCCTCGGCCATGGTGGCATCCATGATTTTGCAAATCTCGGCAGCGTTGCTGCTGTGGGGCCCAGCGGTACCATCGCGCCAGATCGTGCGCGCCTTGCGGGCCTTGATTATCTGGGGCTTGGTGATTGGCACGGCCAGATCAGGGTAAACGCAAACACTTGGTACTCGGGCACCCCCGAACCTGACAGCTTCAAGCACGCCCACAGCGGCACGGCACTTCGGGTGCAGATCGCGGCGGCCGGAGCTGCGCCTGAGGTCACATCCGTGCGGACGGGTGAGATCAACTGGCACCGCCTCACGCTTGACCTGACCCCGCAGGATGATTGTGCCTTGCTGATCAGGGAGGATTTGCCGCCACTCGATGCGCGCCGTAATACGCTGCTGCACGTGATCGCGCAGGGTCGTCTGGGCGTGCAGCAGATGCAGGATCTATCACTGGCGCTGGACCGTACCGCGCCTGATTTCCTGACCCTGACTAAAGATCTCTATGGTATACGCCTGTCCCATGATGCCACCGATTTAGACGCAATCGATCCTTCGGGCGGCGCGCTGCGGCAAGCGGCGCAGGCGCTGGCCCACACCGCGCAGGACAACGATCTCTCCGCCGCCGACCGCCGGGTGGCCTCTACCGCACTGTCGCAGCTCTTTTCCTTCGTGGCTGAGATCGAGCCATGAAACTGCGCAGCCTGACGCTTACGAACGTCCGCAAGTTCGCGGGTCAGACCGCCAGCATCACCGGGATCGGTGACGGTGTCAGTGTAGTGGCGCAGGCCAATGAGTTCGGCAAATCGACCTTCTTCGATGCATTGCACGCACTGTTCTTCCTGAGATACGGCGCTGCCACGCGCGAGGTCAGATCCTTGCAGTCTGCTGCGGGTGGAGCGGTGAAGATCAGCGCCGAGATCGAATTGGACGAGGGCTACTTCACGGTCACGAAATCCTATCTGGCGCAAAAGCGGGCATCGGTACACGACGCGTCAGGTACGCTGATGGCCCTCGATGACGAAGCCGAGAACTGGATTGCACAGCTGATGGGCACGGGGCTGGAAGGGCCTGCGGGTCTGCTCTGGGTACGGCAGGGCGTGACGGCGCTGGAACCAGAGACGAGCACGGCACGCGAGCGTGAGAACCTCCTTGGCGCGCGCCAGAACCTACTGTCGTCAGTGGCGGGCGAAATCGACATGATCACAGGCGGGCGCCGCATGGATCGGGTGATCGATGCGGCAACCCAAGCTCTCGCGCGGCTCGCCACGGCGGGCGGGCAGGCGAAGGCCAACGGCCCCTGGAAGGAGGCCGAGCTTGCGGCGCAGGCGCATGCTGCACGGCACGCCGAACTCGCGGCCGCTTGTTCAGAGCTCTCCGGAGCCCTCTCGCAGAGGCGAGATATTCTCCTGCGTTTGGCTGCCCTCGATGCGCCGGGCGTCCAGGAGGCGCTGACCCGTGACATGGAGACCGCGCAGGCTGCGTTTGACGCGGCCCAGGCCCACGCAGACAGATTGGCGCAGGCGGAGGGGCAGGTGCGGCTGTGTCATCTTGAGCAGTCAGCGGCGCAGACCCGGCTCGATACGGCCATCACCTCCGCGCAGAATTTCGAGGCGGCGCAGCGGGCGCTGAAATCAGCGCAGGCCGCCCTGACCGAAACCGAAGGGCATCTTCGCGGGGCCGAGCGCAACGCCGATGCCGCACAGGCGCAGGGGGTGCAGGCGGCAAAGGCGCTCGCTGCTGCAACGCAGGCGCGTGAGGCGGCTCGGCAGGACGTGTTGCGCAAGAATGCCGCGGAAAAGGCCGAGCAATGGGCTGCACGTTTGGCACAGATCGAGGAAAAGCACGCTGATCTCGAGCAGGCGATGGCAACGCTCGGCGGCTGCCGTGTCACGCAAGACGCCTTAGCGGGGCTCGAGCATGCGCAGGCGGCCCTTACCCGTGCGCGGGCTGATCTTGCGGCCGGTGGCGTAGAGGTACAGATCACCTATGACGGTGCGGCGCGCATCTCGTCGGATGGGACCGCACTCGACGCAGGGATGCACAGCATCGTCCGGCGTCAGATGTTTGAATTGGAAGGTATAGGGCAGATTACCATCGATCCGGGTGCCGCTGCGGCGGATATGTCTGTGGTGGACCACGCGCACAGCCGTCTGGATGATGCCCTTGGGGCTGTCGGGATGCAGGATATGGCAGCCGCACGGGCGGATGTGGCCCGGCGCGTCGAGATTGAGGCGCGTATTGCCCTTCTTTCGAGTGTGATCGAGACACTTGCGCCCGATGGGATCGAGGCGATCCGGCAGGCCGCAGGTGTCGCCATGACCGCCTTCGCAGAGCTGAGCGCAACCCCCGCAGAAACCACCGTCGATCCGTCAGAACTCGCACGCAGGTTGGATGAAGCACGTGACGAGGATGATGCGGCCCGGCTCAACTATGAGGGCGCCCGCGATGCCCGCGATACGGCCCGTGCCGCCCACGCCCGCGCGCAGGCCACGTATGCTGCTGCGCAGGCGGTGCTCGAAACAGCTGCCGCCGCTTACGGTGATGCGCAGACCTTTCCTGCGCGCCGGGCGGAAATGGCCCGCGATCTTGCCACAGCGCAGGTCGCCGCGCAGGATGCACAGGAGGCTGTGGATGCCCTGCGGGGCGCCGCCCCTGATCTCGCCAGCGCTACGGCAGATCTCAACCGCGCGAAGTCGGCCGCCGAAAACGCCCGCGAGGAGCGCGGCCAGTTGCGCACCCGGGCCGCCGGCCTGAGTGCCGTGATCCGCACCCGCGCGGAGGACGGCGTGGAAGAAAAACGCGACGAAGCGGAAGGTCTCATGCAGGCAGCGACCGAGCGGGCCGCGCGATTTGCCCATGAGGCGGCGGGGCTGCGGATGCTGCTCGACGCCCTGCGCGCCAAACGCGGAGCAGCACAGGCCGCATACTTCGAGCCGGTGCAGCGCGAACTTGCGCCGCTGCTGGCCCTGCTGCACGAGGATGCTGCACTGAGTTTCGATCCTGCATCTCTGCTGCCGCAGGGACTGGCGCGCGGTGGCGCGGAGGAGCAGATGGACAGGCTCAGCGGCGGCACTCAGGAGCAGATTGCGATCCTCACCCGTCTTGCCTTCGCGCGGCTGTTCGCACGGCAGGGCAAGCCGATGCCGATCATTCTGGACGATGCGCTGGTCTATTCCGACGACACCCGTATCACGGCAATGTTCACCGCCCTTCACCGGGTTGCCGCAGACCAGCAGGTGATCGTTTTCACATGCCGCCAGATGGCTTTTGCCGGGCTGGGCGGCACACGGCCTCATGTTGATGTTGTGCAAGAGGGATGAGCGTGGTTTTCTGATCTGGCAATGAGCCAGCGGGGGAGCAGTGGATGGGATGCGTATCAATAAGGTATCGGAGCCGTTTGAGCGGTCTTCTGGCGGTGCTAACGGGTGCGGTGCTGTTCTTTTCGGCGCCTGTTATGATTAATGTTGCACAGGCACAGTCGGCGGCGGAGTGCATCTCGCCGCAGACGCAGATGATGATGAACATGTGTGCGGCGGAGGCTTATCAAGTGGCCGATGCTGCACTGAATGAGGCATGGACCCCCGCCAAGGCATTCGCGGACGCGATCGGCAAGGGGGAGGAACTGCTGGACGCGCAACGCGCATGGCTCGCCTACCGCGATGCCGCATGTGTTGCTCACTCCAGCCCCTATGAGGGCGGCTCGATCCGGCCCATGATCCATTCTATCTGCTTGAGCGAGCTGACCGAACAGCGCACCGCGATGCTGCTGGAGTTCCATGCCTACTGAGGGCAACCAGTGCCGATATCCCAGAACAGCCCCGCCATGTTCTGCACGGCCTGACGGCACAGGGGGATGAGAACATGCTCGTTCGGGGCGTGCTGGTTGCAGCCCATATAACTATGGGGGATCCAGATCGTCGGCAGGCCCAGAGTATCCGCAAAGCAGTCATTTGGCAGTGAGCCCGCCAGATTGGGCAGCACGTGAGGATCATCCCCGCTGGTCCGCTTGAGCGACGCGCGCACGTAATCGACCCAGGGGTGATCGGGGTCCAGACGGGTGGCGGCAAAGATGCCTTTGTCTTGCGGTACGATTTGAACCTGTTTGAACCCGCGCGCATCCAGATGGCGGCGCAGGGCCGGCAGGACGTCCTGCGCATCGGTGCCGACGACATAGCGCAGCTGGCAGTGGGCGCGGGCGTGCGCCGATATGGCATTGACCGGTGCTTCGGGCACGCCTGATTTCATCGCAAGCACTGCAAAACTGTTCCAGCCGTAGGCGCGCTCGGAGGGGGAAAGGGTTTGCTCGCCCCAGTCGGTGTCGACCGTAGGCGTGCTATTGGTGCCCACGGGTAGATCGCGCAGCGCCGCGCGCACCAGCGGCGTGAGGCTGGTGGGGCGCCATTCGGGGATCTGGATCTGGCCGCGTGCGTCCGTGATGCTGGCCAGCGCGTGGGCCAGAAGGATTGCGGGATCAGCTAGCAGGCCGCCCCAATTGCCCGAATGATGGGCGCCCTCGCGCAAATCGACCAGCAAATCGAAGCTGATCCCGCCGCGCGAGCCCATGAAGATCGTCGGTCGCTCGGCGCTCAACCGTGGTCCGTCGGATGCGATAAGCACATCGGATGCCAGCGCATCGCGGTGCAGCGTCATCATCTCCTTCAACCCCGGTGAGCCGATTTCCTCGCTCGTCTCCATCACGATCTTGACGTTGAAGCCAAACCTGCCGCGCGCGGACAATACGGCCTCGAGGGCCGAGATGTTGATCAGATGCTGCACCTTGTTGTCTGCAGCGCCCCGCCCGTAGAGACGATCGCCCTCCTGTGTCAGCACAAACGGCTCAAGCCCCTCTCGCCATTGATCATCTTGACCGAGAATGACATCGCCGTGGCCATAGGTGAGGATGGTCGGTAATTTCTCGTCCTCTATGCGGGAGCCGAGCAGGAACGGGCCGCCTCCTGCGGTGGGATTGTCGTGGAGAGCGCATTCAAAGCCCAAGGCCTCAAGGCGCGGCTGAAGCGCTTCCACAAGATATTGCCGGAGCACGGGGGCCTGTGCGAGGTTCTGGCTCTCGCTTTTGTACGCGACAAGCGCGCCCAGATCGGACTGCATCTGCCCGCTGTCAACATAAGCCGCCGCCAAATCGATCGCTTCAATGCGGGTCATGCGCCGCCTCCTTCTACTGTCTAAATCCTCGCGCTGCCGAACGGCCGCACCTCAGGCCTGATCCCGGGACCATAACGTCTTATCAAGGCCCTAGATAGACAGCGCAAGGAGCGCTGCACAGAGGAGCCATTTCGCGACCGAGCCGCTGTGTACGGGCTGGCGCAGTTGTGACGCCGATAGGGTCAACACGAGATTCGGGCACAGATCCGAGAGTGCCTTGGCGGGGAGTGCCCACTTGACGTCGCAAGACTGAGCGTACCTGTGGATGCCTGAGTGCACATGTTGGAACGTGCCGGTCGCGCCGGACGCTGGTGACATCAGGCTTTAGTTTCGGAGCGCACTGTAAATACTTGATCGCCGAGGGATGCTTGCCGCGATGTTGGAGGCGAGCGGAGAGGCAGATGATTTCTGGGTGAGGCATAGTGGTGTTTTCAGGCTGCGCTCGTCGTTTCCTCCGTCGCGGATAAGCATTGGTGCCCTGGATCTTTGTTTGATAGGTCAAGTGGCTTCATATCTCGCGCACTGTGCTGTTGAGATCGGTACAGGCGGATCAAGGT
>JAGXHD010000194.1 GCA_024636395.1 Sulfitobacter sp. | reverse complement strand
GTGCAGACCCACCTTGGCACATCGATGCCGTCGGGGGGCGGTTACATCATCAGAGCCGCTGACGGGCAATGATCTGACTGCGATGTCGGATGATGACCTTGCCAAGGCGGTTGCGAGTGTGACGATCTTTGCCCGCATCCTGCCCGAACAAAAGCTGAGGATCGTCAATGCCCTGAAGGCCGAAGGCGCTGTTGTCGCGATGACCGGCGATGGTGTAAACGACGCGCCAAGCCTCAAGGCGGCGGATATCGGCGTGGCGATGGGCGAGCGCGGGACAGATGTGGCGCGCGAGGCGGCGTCGATTGTGCTGCTGGACGATGATTTTGGCTCCATCGTCACAACGGTGCGGCTGGGCCGCCTCATCTATGACAACCTGCGCAAAGCGATGAGTTTTATCCTCGCGGTCCATGTGCCGATTGCGGGCCTTGCGCTGATGCCGCTACTGTTCGGGATGCCGCTTTTGTTTGGCCCGGTGCATATCGCCTTTCTTGAAATGGTAATCGACCCTGTTTGTGCACTGGTTTTTGAGGCCGAGCGCGAAGAAGACGGTGTGATGCAACGCCCGCCGCGCCCTGCGGATGAGCCACTGTTTTCCTGGCCCACGGTGGTGTGGAGTCTTGTCCAGGGGACCATGGTACTGGCCGTGGCGGGCTCTGCCGCGTGGTTTGCGCCCGGCTATGGCCTTGATCCCGATCAGGTGCGTGGGCTGGCATTTGCCACGCTGGTTCTGGGCGTCGTGGCGCTGATCCTAATCGATCGGTCCAACTCCAACTCCAACTCAATCCTGTCGGCGCTCTTGCGACCCAACAAGGCGCTGGCGGTTGTGTTGCCGATCGTAGCGACGCTTCTCGCGGTGACACTCTTCTGGGCTCCGGCGCGTGACCTGTTTGGCTTTGGCTTACTGGAAGGCGTCTGGCTGGCTGTGCCGCCACTGGCCGGGATCGGAGTTCTGCTGGCGCTTGAGGCGCTGAAACCACTATGGCGGATGGTTTTGAGCGCGCGTGAACCGGCTGAACGACCTGCGGTAAAAGCGGAACCAGAATGATGAAGGTGCATGGTGGTCGATCAGGACGGATTTGTTCTGGACGTTTTGGTCCAAAGCCGTCGAAATAAGGCCGCAGCCAAGCGGCTCCTGCGTAAGCTTCTGAAGCGGCAAGGGTCAGCCCCGCGTGTCATGATCACCGACAAATTGCGGTCATACGCAGCGGCAAAACGGGAAACCATGCCCGGCGTCGAACATTGATCGCACAAAGGTCTGAATAATCGGTCTGAGAACTCTCATCAGCCGACCCGATAACGAGAGCGGGCCTTGAAAAAGTTGAAATCGCCGGCCCAGTTGCAGCGATTTCTCCCCATTCACGATCCAATCACCAACCTATTTCAACTCCCGCGCCACGAAATGCCATCCTCTGAATTCCGCGAAATGAGATCTCTCGCTATGCAAACATGGCACGAAATCGCTCAAGTTGAAGCTCATTAAGGCCAAGGCCTCAGAATTTCTTTGGCCGGCGTCCGTTAACTTTACGGTGCCCCTGCGACATGTCGGGGATGCTAAGCCTGCCGCACCTTGGTCTGTTCCTTGCGCACATTTCGGAACTTTGTCGGAGAGGTGCCATACTTCTTTTGAAACCAACGACTGAAATGCGCGCAGTCTGAAAACCCGCATTCATAGGCAATCTGGGTAATTGTGCGATTGGTATTCAACAGCAGCCATCTGCTGTGCGACAGACGCATATTGCGCCAGACTTCCATGGGTCCGACACCCGCATGCCGGTTGAATGCCGCAAGCAGACCGTTGGCCGAGATATTTACCTGTGCGGCGAGGTCTTTGATCGTGAACGGCGAGGATAGGTGACTTTCCATGATGCCGAGCGCATTTTCGACCTTGGAATTGCCGCAGGAGAAAAGATGGGCGTACTCGCGGTCGGGGGCCAGTTTTGCTGCGCGCTCCTTGCCGACCATTAACGAGGTCAAGGCTTTGACGGCACGGGCGCGGCCACAGCGGGTTCGAATAAGCGAGAATGCCAGATCCAATGCGGTGCTGCCGCCGGGGCAAGTGAAAATATCCTTATCCGAAACGATAAGCTGGTCTGTTACAGGGATTGCTTTGGGGAAAAGGTGCCGAAGCTGGCGGCTATGCTCGACATGCACCGCACATCGCGTTCCGTCCAGAACACCAGCCTGCGCAAGGATAAAGCTGCCCGTGCAAATGCCCACCAAGGAGACATTCGCCGCTCGGGCTTGTCGTATGTAATTGAGGGAAGCTTCTGGCAGTTGCATGCATTCCGGCAGGTGACCACCTGCGACAACAAGATAATCCAGTTCACTCGGGTCGGGAAAAACGCTGTCGACATTGGAGGTTAGACCACAGCTTGAGGTCACGGTTTCGCCCGCAACAGGTCCGAGGATTTTCCAACTGCAATAGATTTGCCGGCCAAAATCTGCTTCGTCTGCCGCGTGCCGCAATGCATCCAGAAAACTGGCGACAGGCAGGAGCGAAAACGTCGGGCTTAATATCATGCCCACGCGCATCTCGGGCGCAAGCTCGGGCGGTTTTGATGGTTCTGGAAACAGGCTCGTCGAGAAAACCAGTTCTGCCAATGTAATCACCCCCTGATCGATGGATTTATCTGTACAACACTACTGATGTTTCTTTCAATAATGCTCTGCGCAATCAGGATAACTTAACTTCAATAGAGATCACCGACGGAGCTTTGCGCGATATACTCCGGATCGATGACTGGGAAAAAGGCAGCGACTTTTATGAAAATTGCCAGAATTACAACGACGCCGCTGTTTGTGCCTTACAAGTCCCCGTTCTATTGGGCGCACGGGCAGATCGACGGCGCGGAAGTCTTGCTTGTCGAGGTCGAGACCGACACAGGCGTTACAGGCTATGGCGAGTGCATTGCGGCCCCGAACGGGCGCGCGATCAAGGCGTTGGTGGATGATGCTGCGGCCTTGATGATCGGGCGCGATCCCTATCATGGCCGGGTCCTGATGCGCGAGGCCTATACCACGCTGTTCCGGGCGCAGGCTGTGTGCAGCGCGCCGCGGTTTGGCGGCCAGATCCTGGCTGGGTTGGAAATGGCGCTTTGGGATGTGCTCGGCAAATCCGTGGATCGTCCTGTACATGCCCTGCTTGGCGGTGCTGCACATTCCGAGATCGAATATTTCGGCTTTGCCATGGGCAAGACGCCACAAGCGGTCGCCAGCGAAGCGAAAGCCTTCGTCGCGCAGGGCTTCACCACGATCTACATCAAAGCGGGTTTCGGAGCATCGCGTGATCTGGCGACGGTGCGGGCTGTGCGCGAGGCAATCGGGCCGGACCCCAAGTTGCGCATTGATCCCAACGAAAGCTGGTCTCAACTGGAGGCCAAGCAGATGATTGCGCGCCTGTCGCCCTATGATTTGGAGTTTATCGAGCAGCCAACGCCGGCGGAGAGCATAGCTGCGCTTGCACAGGTACGCTCAACGTCATCGGTGGCAATTGCAGCCGATCAATCTGTGTTTACGCCGGAAGAGGCCTATGATGTGCTGCGCCAAAACGCCGCCGATTTGATCGTGATCGGCCCTCATGAATGTGGCGGGCTGGCCCGGATGACCGATATCGCCCGTGTGGCCCAACTCGGTGGTGTGAATATTTGCATTCACGGGGTTTATGAAACCGGCATTACCGCCTGCGCTGCGCATATGGCTGCGGCAGCTTGCCCAAACCTCGACGATGGCAACCAGCATATGCTGAAGTTTCTTGAATGGGATATCGTGAAATCCCCCGATCTGATGCCCGAAGCGGGACGGATGCCGCTTCTGATCGGCCCCGGACTGGGCTTCACCCTTGATACCGAAAATGTCGCCCGGGCTGCCGAATTGTTCAATGAACGCCTGTCGAATGGAGTGAAATCCTAAATGAACTACAATGTATTCAATCTGTTGTGGCAGGGTCTTACCGGCAATAAGGGCTGGCAGCAGGCTTGGCGTTCGCCGGAGCCGAAACCGCGCTATGACGCAGTGATCATTGGTGGCGGCGGTCACGGGTTGGCAACGGCCTATTACCTCGCGCGCGAACACGGGATGACGAATATCGCCCTGCTTGAAAAGGGTTGGCTGGGCGGCGGCAACACGGGCCGCAACACCACGAATGTCCGCTCGGATTACATGTTTCCCGAAAGCGCCGCGATCTATGACTTGGCGCTGCGCCTCTACGAGACGCTGGGCAAAGATCTGAATTATAACATCATGCTGTCACAGCGCGGCTGGCTGACTCTGATCGAAGATCAACACCAGATGGAAGGTGCGCGCCACAAAGCGAACTGGCTGCAATGCAACGGGGTTGACGGCGAGATCATCGGCGCGGGGCAGGTGGCTGAGATGATGCCCGGATTGCAGATGGACGGCCGCTATCCGGTGCGTGGCGCGTTTTTGCAAAAGCGCGGCGGCACCATCCGCCATGATGCGGTGGCATGGGGCTATGCGCGTGCGGCGGACCGCCTTGGCGTTGATATTATCCAGAATTGCGAAGTGCAGGGCTTTGAGAAGTCGGGTGGCAGGATTGCCGCGATCCAGACATCGCGCGGGCGGATCGAGACCGACCGTGTTGGCCTGGCGGTGGCGGGACATTCAGGTGCCATGGCTGAAAAAGCCGGATTTCGACTGCCTGTCACCAGCCACTGTCTGCAAGCAATGGTGTCCGAGCCGGTAAAGCCGTTTCTTGATCACGTGGTCATCTCGCCGGGGACAGGCGTCTACATCAATCAGACCCAGAAGGGAGAGATGGTAATGGGCGGGGTGCTGGATCTTTACCATTCCTATGGCCAGCGCGGCAACTTCCCGACCATCGAAAAGGTCGTCACGTCGGCGGTGGAAATGTTCCCGACCCTCAGCCAGACGCGGCTGATGCGGCACTGGGCGGGCATCGTTGATATCACGCCCGACAGCTCTCCGATCCTCGGGCAAACACCGGTTGAGAATATGTATATCAACTGCGGATGGGGGACTGGTGGTTTCAAGGCCATCCCTCCTGGCGGCTATATGCTGGCTCACTCGATAGCCAAGGAGACGCCGCATGAATTGGCAGCTCCCTTCGGGCTTAATCGTTTCCGTGACAACCGGCTGGTGGACGAAGGTGCCGCTGCAGGCATCGCACATTAAGAGGCTTCGAAATGATCGTACTTAATTGCCCGTATTGCGGCCAGGATCGGCATGAAGAAGAGCTGACCTATGGCGGTGAGGCCGAAATTATCCGTCCATTGGAGCCCGAAGAGGCCAGCGACGAACTGTGGACCGAATATCTTTACTTTCGCACCAACCCTAAAGGCACCCATCACGAGCAATGGTGCTGTTCGGGCGGCTGCGGCCAATGGTTCAAAGTGGCGCGTGATACGGTCAGCCACGACATTCTGGAAGTAGTAACCTTCGATAAGAGGCTGAGCGCATGAGCGGGTACCGATTGAAATCGGGGGGCCGGATTGACCGGAGCAAACCTCTGAACTTTACGTTTGATGGCCGCGCCATGCAGGGTTTTGCAGGGGACACGTTAAGTTCGGCGATACTGGCGAATGGTGTCGGCACCATCGGGCGCAGCTTTAAATACCACCGTCCTCGCGGAATTTATGCGGCAGGTATCGAAGACCCGAATGCGATGCTCGAAGTCGTCGACGGGCATGGCCGCGAACCGGGGTTGCGTGCCGGACAGGTGCATCTGGTCGAGGGTCTGCAGGCGCGGTCTGTGACAGGCTGGCCCTCACCGCAGTTTGATTTGGTGTCAGCGGCGACACGTCTGATGTCGCCGTTCATGACTGCCGGCTTCTACTACAAGACACTGAAATGGCCGAACTGGAGCTGGTACGAGGAGGCCGTGCGCAAGGCAGCCGGATTCGGCGCGCCCGACGGCACGGTTGACGGGCGCCAGCGGGAATACCGCCACGCAAGCTGTGATGTCTTGGTGATTGGGGCGGGACCTGCGGGCTTGGCAGCTGTTAGCAGTCTGAAAGGCTCGGGGCGTGATGTGGTTTTAGTGGATCATGCATCCAGCGCAGGCGGCGCGTTGCGCTGGGAGGCCGCGCAGATAGATGGCAGTGAGGGGATGATCTGGGCGGATAAGGTTGTAGCAGACTGCCAAGCCGACGGCGGTCAGGTGCTGCTCAACACCTTCGTCACCGGTGCCTATGAGGGCAACTACTTTACCTTGATCGAAAGCCTTGTCGACCATCGGGGCCTCAAGGCCGAGCGCATCTGGAAACTGCGTGCGCGTGAAATCATCATGGCAACAGGCGCGGTTGACCGCCCGTTGGTCTATCAAAACAACGACCGACCCGGAACGTTCTTGTCCACCTCGGTGCGCCAGTTCATCAGCGAATACGGCGTCGCACCGGGGAAGCGTCTGGCAATATTTACCAATAATGACAGCGGCTATTTGACGGCGTTGCAGGCCGCGGCTGCCGGTATGGCGACACCGGTTGTCATCGACACCCGCTCAGCACCATCCGCCGCACATGTTGAAGCCGCACGGGAGAAAGGCATTGAGGTCTTTGTGCAGTCGCAAGTCGCAGATGTGGTGGGCGGGCGCGGCCTGCGCGCGGTGCGGGTTGTTGACCAGGCGGGAAAAATTCGGACTGTTTCTTGTGATGCAATCGCGTTGACCGGTGGCGCCACACCAATGATTCATCTTGCCGCCCACCGCGGCGCCAAACCGATCTATGACGAGGCCAGCGCCTCGTTCGTCTGCGCCACCCTGCCGAAAGGCTGGCACGGGGCAGGGGCAGCGACCGGATCGCGGGAGCTCGCCGATGTTCTGGCGCAGGGCCATGCAGCAGGCCAGGCAATTGTCGCAACGGTTAATAGTGCGCCGGTGGCAAATGTGGCCTTGGGCATGGGGGACGTCGTGCCCATGTGGCAAGCCAAGACCGGCAGCGCGAAGAAGATGTTCGTCGATCTCCAGAACGACGTAAAGGCGTCAGATGTTCAGCTCGCCGCGCAGGAGAACTATATATCTGCCGAGCATCTCAAGCGCTATTCCACACTCGGGATGGGCACGGATCAGGGCCGTACTTCCAATATCAACGGTTTGGCGATCATGGCCGCAGCCACGGGACGCGAGGTTGCCAAAGTCGGCACAACCACATTCCGCCCACCCTACACCGCCACAAGGATGGGGGCGATCGCACATCACCGGCAAAATGACGGGTTTGCCCCGCGCCGCCGGATGCCTGCACATAGCGATCACGCATCAAATGGTGCACAGTTTGAGGACTTTGGCTGGCAGAGACCGGACTGGTACACGAAAAACGGCTCTGACCGCGAAGCTGCGGTAGGCATCGAAATGACTGCGGTGCGCACTGGCGTCGGCGTCTTTGATGCCTCGCCCCTTGGCAAGGTCGAAGTGGTCGGGCCGGACGCGCGGGTCTTTATCAACAAATTCTACGTCAGCAATCTGGCAACGCTGAAGCCAGGACGCATCCGGTATTCGGTCATGTGTCATGATGACGGGATTATCTTTGATGACGGGGTCGTGGCCTGTGTCGACGACAACTTCTTCCTTGCGGGACCGACATCGGGGAACGCCGAGACGGTGGGAGCGTGGTTTGAAAGATGGCGCCAGACTGAATGGCCGGACATGGCCGTTGCCATCGCGCCAGTGACGTCAAACTGGGCGGCGATTGCCTTGGCCGGACCGAAAGCGCGCGATCTGCTGGCGCGTCTGAGCCCTGATTTCGATATTTCGGGTGAGGGTTTTGCGCATATGCATTTCCGCGAAGGCACCATTGGCGGGGTTCCGGCCCGTGCGGCGCGGGTCAGCTTCACCGGTGAGCTGCAATATGAAATCGCCGTTCCGGCGCGATACGGGCAGGCGCTTATGCAAGCAGCCCTGAGCGAGGGTGCGGATTTGGGGGCGGTTCCGGTCGGTATGGAGGCTTGGCTGCGGCTGCGGCTGGAAAAAGGCTACCTCCACCTTGGCGCCGATACGAACGGGCGCACCACGCCGCTTGATATCGGGATGGGCGGGGTCGTGATGAAGAAGGCCGCGGACTTCATCGGAAAACGGGCGTTGTCTCTGCCGTATAACGCTTCCGAGGGGCGCGAAGAGCTTGTTGGCCTGAAACCTGTCGATGCCCCGATCAAGATTGGCGGGCGTATATTGGCAGACGGTTATGCCCAGATCCCGTGCCCCTCGATCGGCAATGTCACGTCGGCCTGTGACAGTCCGCTGGCTGGCAATATCGCCATGGCTCTGATTGAGGGCGGCTCGAAGCGTATGGGTGAAAAAGTGAAGATCTATGCCGAGGGCAAGATAACCGAAGCAGAGGTTTGCTCGCCGGTCTTTGTTGACCCGCAAAACGAAAGGCTGCACGCATGATGTTGACCGCTGTATCGCCAATGGGCATTGCCATTGGAAAGTCTGCCGCATTACCGGCAATCACTGTGGTCGAGGCGCAAGAACGCAGTGATATCGGCGCAGTGTTGATTGTCACCACGCGGGATGGCGGAGGTTTTGCTGAAACTCTGTCAAAGGCTCTGGGCTGTACTCTGCCCTTGACCCACGGGGACGTCCTGCAAACCGTGGACAAGCGGGCAATCTGGCTAACCCCACGGTCGTGGATTATTTTGTGCGCGCCTGATGACGAAGCTGATCTGGTCGCTGCCATAAATAAGGCGTTCCCTGATCGGGAGGCCAACGCAAGTAGGTTCTCGGACGCGCTAGCGTGGCTGACACTGGACGGTGAGGCGGCGGAAAACCTGCTGCGACAGGGCAGCTTTCTGTCGTTCGAGCCGCTTGGCTTCCCGATTGGCCACGGCAAGCGCACACCTCTGGCCGGCATCCCAGCCATCATCCTGAGAGAGAGCGAAGCGCGTTGGACTATCGGGGTCGAGCGCAGCCGCGCTCAATATTTCTGCACCTGGCTCGCGGGCCTGACCAACTCTTTTGAGGCGGCACAATGAGTGCTAATCTGACCGACCATCTGGGCAACGAACTGGCCGAGCTGAAGCGGGTTGGGTTGTACAAAACTGAACGGGTAATCACCTCCAAGCAGGGAGGCACCGTGATGTTGGACACCGGCAACAAGGTGATCAATCTATGCGCCAACAACTATCTTGGATTGTCGGACCATCCTGATCTGATTGATGCAGGCCGCGCGGCCCTTTCGCGCTACGGATATGGCATGTCCTCAGTGCGTTTCATTTGCGGAACGCAAGAGGAGCACAAAGTGCTCGAGGCTCGGATCTCGGGCTTTCTGGGCTTTGAGGATACCATTCTCTACTCAAGTTGTTTTGACGCCAATACCGGCCTGTTCGAAACCATTCTGGGTCCCGATGATGCGATTATCTCCGACGCGCTGAACCACGCGTCGATCATCGACGGCGTGCGCCTGTGCAAGGCGAAACGGTTTCGCTATGCCAATTCCGACATGGCCGATCTGGAGGGGCAACTGCAGGCCGCCGAGGATTGTCGGTTCAAGTTAATCGCCACGGACGGCGTGTTTTCCATGGATGGCTATATCGCCAAATTGTCCGAGATCTGTGATCTGGCAGATAAATACGGCGCGATGGTGATGGTGGATGACAGCCACGCGGTAGGTTTTGTCGGAAAGACTGGCCGCGGCTCAATCGAACATTGTGACGTGATGGGGCGGGTCGACATCGTGACTGGCACACTGGGCAAGGCGCTTGGTGGGGCGTCCGGCGGCTATACTGCGGGCAAAAAGGAAGTCATCGACTGGCTGCGCCAACGCTCACGGCCCTATTTGTTTTCCAACACGCTGGCGCCGGTGATCGCACAAACTTCGATCAAGGTGCTGGACATGTTGGAGGCTTCAACCGAGCGGCGCGACAAGCTGACGGAGAACGCGAGACATTTTCGCACACGCATGTCGGACGCAGGGTTTGACCTCTTGCCGGGCGAGCATCCGATCATTCCGGTGATGGTGCGCGATCCCAAGCTGGCGCAAGAGATGGCAAGGCGCCTGGATGAAAAAGGCGTCTACGTTGCGCCCTTCAGCTTTCCGGTGGTGCCACGCGGGCAGGACCGGATCCGCACCCAGATGTCGGCGGCCCACAGCCACGAAGAACTTGAACGTGCCATCGATGCTTTTATCGCCGTCGGCAAAGAAATGGAGCTGATCCAATGAGCAACCAGATGAAGGCATTGGTAAAAGCCAAGCCGGAAGCGGGACTTTGGATGGAGTATGTACCGGTGTCTGATCCCGGCCCCAACGAAGTGTT
This sequence comes from Sulfitobacter sp., assembly GCA_024636395.1. Taxonomy (GTDB): domain Bacteria; phylum Pseudomonadota; class Alphaproteobacteria; order Rhodobacterales; family Rhodobacteraceae; genus JAGXHD01. Next base: position 893 of record JAGXHD010000194.1, on the reverse strand, counting down.
GATCAAGGTAAAGAAATCCGCGATTTGCGGCACCGATGTTCATATCTGGAAATGGGATGCGTGGTCGGCCAAAACCGTGCCTGTGCCAATGGTTGTCGGCCATGAATTTTGCGGCGAGATCGTCGATTGCGGCGCGGCGGCGACCAAGTTTTCCATCGGTCAGCGGGTTTCGGGAGAGGGGCATGTCATCTGCGGTACCTGTCGTAATTGCCGCGCGGGTCGGGGGCAGCTTTGCGCAATATCTTTGCATACCCGAAGCAAATGTGGTGCCGATCCCCGATGATATCCCGGACGAGATCGCGGCAATCTTTGACCCTTTCGGTAATGCTGTGCACACGGCATTGAGCTTTGATCTGGTAGGTGAAGACGTGCTGGTAACCGGTGCGGGACCGATCGGTATTATGGGGGCTCTGGTGGCGCAAAAGGCGGGCGCCCGCAAAGTCGTGATTACCGACATTAGCCCCTACCGCATTGATCTGGCCAAGCGGATGGGCGTCCAACACGTCGTTAATGCTAGCGACGAAAAACTGGACGACGTCATGATGCGTCTCGGTATGACCGAAGGATTTGATGTCGGCCTGGAGATGTCGGGCGCTGCCCCCGCGATGCGGGACATGATCGACAAAATGAACAATGGCGGCAAGATTGCCTTGCTCGGCATCGCCCCAACCGAATTTGCGGTCGACTGGAACAAGATCATCTTCAAGATGCTCAACGTCAAAGGCATTTATGGCCGCGAGATATTCGAGACTTGGTACAAGATGATCGCGCTGGTTCAGTCTGGGCTCGACCTGACGGATCTGATTACCCACCGGATTTCGATTGATGAATTTGAATCCGGCTTTGCCGCGATGCTTTCGGGTGGGGCGGGAAAAGTAGTGATGGACTGGGAG
>JAGXHD010000013.1 GCA_024636395.1 Sulfitobacter sp. | reverse complement strand
CGCCGGCGAGCGTACTAGCGCGAATGTCAACGCCGGGCCGCGCGGCATAATCTGGGGACGGAAGGCGGCGGTGCGTGTGCCCGAGGATCAACGCATCGATGTGGCCAGTCCGGGCCAAAGCCTGCCCCGCCCGTTCATCGCTGTCTGCTCCATCCGCCATTCCGACACCCATGTGTGCCAGTACTACCACAAGATCGGCACCCGCTTCCTTCAGGCCGCGCGCGGCGACGGCGGCCGCGATTTCCGGCGCCTCGACCATTGACGCCGAACCCAGATGGTGGCTGTTCCATGCAGCACTCATCGAGGGCAGCACCGACAGGATGCCGAGCGTGAGAGGTCCCGGTGCACTGGCCCCAAGATCAACCGGCAAGAGCAGACTTTGATGCAGGGGGCTTCGGTCGATATTGCGGAGATTGGAGTTGAGAATGGGCATATCAAGCGCTGCGGCCACGTCCCTGAGATACGGCAAACCATGATCGAGATCGTGATTGCCAAGGCCAAGCGCGTCGTAGGCCAGGGTGTTCAGGCAAGCCACGATGGCGTGATCCGGTTTGACCTTGCGGGCAGCCAAACCTGTGGCGAGCGGAGTGCCTTGAAAGGTATCGCCATTGTCGAGCAGGACCACCGGTATCCGGGCCGCATTAGCCTGCGCGCGCTCCTGTGCGATCAGACGCGCAAGTCCGGCGAGGCCGCCACCTTGTGTCGGCTGGTCTTTGGTATAGTCATAGGGCAAAAGATGACCGTGCAGGTCTGTTGTTGCCAACAGCCGCACCCGCGCTGTGCGTTCTGATGGAGGCAAAGTGGGTGTGGCGCTCATGGTGGTTAAAATACCAGCACTGGTTGAAAGGGTAAATGGGATTATCGCTCGGTTTCGTTTGCCTTTTCAAATAATTCGATCAATTGCGCGCCGCGTAGGACCATGAAGGGCAACAGGATGAGAAACGCAGAACATGTTACTTTCGGGGGCTCGGGATTTGACCGCGCGGGCGAGTTGCGCAGCAGTCCGGAGGCGATTGCGAAAGCGGCTGCGGACCCAGCGGCGCGGGCGGTTGTTTTCTGGCGGGGCAAGCCGCTGATCTCGGCGGAGCGCCCTGCCGGATTGATCCGTCTCGCGCTGGATCATGCCGCGCTGAAAGACGTGCCCGGTGCGCCCGTGTTGCTGGGCCGTGAGGAGGGCGCGCCGGTGTTTGCGGTAGATCTCTCTGGCTGGACTCCTGCAGATCTCGACGAAAGCACCCTTGGCGGCTTTGCAGACCCGAGCGAGCAGCGCCATCCTGCCTTGCCCGACTGGATGGTGTTTGCCGAGTTGCGCCGTGTGATGACATGGCTCAGCCCGCGCGATGCGGAGCTTGCGGCGACAGGCCGTGCGGTGTTCAGCTGGCATGACATTCATCAGTTTTGCGCGCGCTGCGGAGCGCCAACGCAGATGACGCAAGGCGGCTGGCAGCGGCTGTGCGGCAGCTGTGGCGCCTCCCATTTTCCGCGCACCGATCCCGTTGTGATCATGTTGATCACGCATGGCAATTCAGTGCTGGTTGGCCGGTCGCCGGGCTGGCCTGCGGGCATGTACTCGCTGCTGGCTGGATTTGTGGAGCCGGGCGAAACGCTTGAGGCGGCCGTGCGCCGCGAAGTGTTCGAGGAAGCAGGCGTGCGCGTGGGCGAAGTCGGATATCTTGCGAGCCAGCCGTGGCCCTTCCCGGCGTCGCTGATGTTCGGCTGCTACGGCGAGGCCGTCAGCACTGAGATCACGATCGATCCGGTCGAAATCGAGGACGCCCGCTGGGTGACGCGCGAAGAGATGATGGCCGTGAGCCAGGGGCATCACCCCGATATCATGCCGGCCCGAAAAGGCGCCATCGCCCATTTCCTGATCGAGCGGTGGTTGTCTGACACTCTGGACTGAACCTTGGGCGCAATGAATTAACGATTATGCTGGCTAGATAGTTGACCCATGCCCGAGGCAGATTACACTGCCACGGCAGGCTGAAGCGAGACATAAGAACGAGCGGAACGGGGCGCCCATGAAATTTTCGACCAAAGAAGACATCGAAGCGCCGATCGACGCGGTTTTTGACATGCTGTGCGATTTCGAGATGTTCGAACGCGCGGCGATGCGCCGTGGTGCGGAAGTGCAGCGGACAGATTCCAAGACAGTGCCAGGAGTTGGAATGGGCTGGCGCGGTGCGTTCAACCTGCGCGGCAAGCGGCGCGAGGTGGACATTGAGATGATCACTTTTGACCGGCCCAATGAAATCGTTCTGGAGTGTCAGTCGGCCGGCCTGCTCACGACGATGACGATCGAACTGGTCGCGCTGTCGCGAACGCGGACACGACTGATGATCGCGTTCGAGATCAAGCCGCTGAACCTATCGGCGCGCCTGCTGGTGCAGTCGCTTAAGCTGGCGAAAACCTCTATGACGAAGAAATTCAAGTTGCGGATCGCCGAATTTGCCAAGTCACTGGAAGAGCGGCACCAGCGCGCCTGAGCAGGGCGTCTACTGCTCGATGTCCCAGCGGCCCGGATGGGCGGGATAGACGCCGAGAATGTCGAGCATATTGGTGAAATACCCTAATTCGTCGAGCGCGCGTTTGACCGCCGGATCCTGTGGATGCCCCTCGATATCGGCGTAAAACTGGGTTGCGGTGAAAGAACCGCCGACCATGTAGCTTTCGAGCTTTGTCATGTTGACCCCGTTGGTGGCAAAGCCGCCCATCGCCTTGTAGAGCGCGGCAGGGATGTTCCGCACTTCGAAAACGAATGTAGTCATCATTTTTTTGCCGCGCCGCGACAGGTCGATCTCCGGGGCCATGAGCAGGAAGCGGGTGGTGTTGTGATCGAGGTCTTCGATCCCATCGGCGAGCACATCGAGGCCGTGAATCTGAGCTGCCACGGCACTGGCGAGCACTCCCTCGTGGGCGGGGCCACCTGCCGCGAGCTCCTGTGCCGCGCCCGCGCTGTCGGCGGCGGCCTCGGAAGTTATGCCGCGTGCTTCCAGATAGCTGCGCGCCTGCGGTAGCAAAACCAAATGGGCGCGCACGTGCTTGATCTGGTCCAGCGCTACACCCGGCTTGGCCATCAGCGCGATTCGAACCCTTACGAAGGCTTCCTCGATGATGTGCATCCCGCTTTCGGGCAGCAGGCGATGGATATCGGCCACGCGGCCATAGGTCGTGTTCTCGACCGGCAACATGGCAAGGTCTGCACGACCTTCGCGCACGGCGCGCAGAACCCCATCGAAAGTGGTACAAGGCACGGGCGTCGCGTTGGGGCGTGCCTGCAAACATGCCTCATGGCTATAGGCACCCAAGGCGCCCTGAAAGGCGATGCGCAGCGGCTTGTTTGCGGTCATCACATCGTTCCTTTGAGAAAACACAGGTAAATGGTCGTTTGGTCGCGGTAACTACACCTTGCTTGCGGGCAGGGAAAGCAATAGATAGCCCTGCAAACGAGTGAACAAACGAGAGCGATGGACTGACCCATGGATACAATGACAATTACAAAAGTTGCTGCAGGTGTGCTGGGTGCGTGGCTGGTGCTGTTGCTGGGCCAATGGGCTGGCGAAGAGGTGTATCACGCGTCCCTGCATGGTGAGCCGTCTTACGCGATCGAGGTCGCGAGCGCGGAGCCCGAAGAGGCAGTCGAAGAAGTACCTTTCGAGGAGCGGATGGCCGCGGCTTCGGTTGAAGACGGTGAGAGAGTGTTCCGCAAGTGCACAGCCTGCCATAAAGTGGCGCAGGGCGAAAACGCGGTTGGTCCGTATCTGTACGGTGTTGTTGGCCGGAATATCGATTCCGCCGAAGGATACCAGTACTCTGGCGCGCTTGAGGAAGTTGCCGATGTCTGGACACCCGAAAACCTCTACGCGTTTCTGGAAAAGCCAAGCACATGGGCGCCGGGTACAACTATGGGCTTCGCAGGACTGAGCCAGTCTGAAGAGCGTGCCGACGTGATCGCCTATCTTGACAGCCTCGACGATTGATCACAGCCCTTTGATTTGGCAAGAGATATGAAAAGGTCGCCTCCGGGCGGCCTTTTTGCTGAGTCTAGCCGGATTTCGCGCAGATCACAGAGTTGCAACTTGTATCTTGGCGCATGCCGCCATTAGCCTACATCACAAAGCTATAGCCTTTCGTTTTGGTATAAGGAGCCTGTCCATGAAGCCTCTCGCCCGTGTTCAATACCGTCCCCGCCCTGTTTTCCAGCTGTGGTCCGCGCTCGCGGTGGCTGCAGGTGCTGTGATCTGGGGCAGTGACCTGCATGCCGAAAACCACGAGACGATGATCACCAGCCATGGATACTCTTTTTACGGTGATCTGACGTATCCCGCAGATTACCCGTATTTCAATTACGTGAACCCTGATGCGCCCAAGGGTGGCGAGATTTCTATCTCGACGCTGGGTACATTCGATTCGATGAACCCCTATTCTCGCAAGGGGCGCGGCGGCGTTTTGAGCACGATCATGTACGAGAGCCTGCTGGGTGACGGTGTCGGTGGCGAAGCGGCACCCGCCGACGTCTATGGCGAAAGCTATTGCCTGCTGTGCGAAAGCATCGAATACCCTGAGAGCAAGGATTGGGTCATCTTCAAGATGCGCCCCGAAGCCCGGTTTTCAAACGGCGATCCGGTCACGGCACATGATATCGAGTTTTCGCACAATCTGTTGCTCGATCAGGGCCTGCAATCCTATGCGGATGCGGTCCGCAAGCGGATCCCTAAGGTCGAGGTCATTGATGACTATACGATCAAATTCTATTTTACCGAAGGCATCTCGCGCCGCTCGCTCATCGATCAGGTAGGCTTTGTGCCTGCGTGGTCGAAGAAATGGTACGAGGAGACAGGCGCGCGGCTCGACGAGAGCCGTCTCGAAATTTCGCCCGGGTCGGGCGCCTATATGGTCGAGACGGTCGATGTGAACCGGCGCATCGTCTACAAGCGCAACCCCGACTATTGGGGTAACGATCTGCCTTTCAACGTGGGGCGCAATAATTTCGACCAGATCCGCGTCGAATATTTCGGTGACGAAAACTCTGCGTTCGAGGCGTTCAAATCGGGTGAATACACCTTCCGTAACGAGGGCAACTCCAAGCAGTGGGCCACAGCTTACGATTTCCCCAAGGTCGCCGAGGGCTTCGTGGTGAAAGAGGAGATCCCCGACGGATCGCCACCAGCGCCAACTGGTATCGTTTTCAACCTTGGCCGCGAAGTGTTGCAGGACAAGCGGGTGCGCGAGGCTGTGGCGCTGGCGTTCAATTTCGAATGGATCAACGAATCGCTTCAGTACGGATTGTTCAAGCAGCGCACCTCGTTCACGCAGGATACGCCGCTCATGGCGCAAGGCATACCGCAAGGGCCCGAGCTTGAATTCTTGCAAGGTTTGGGCGATGCGATCGTGCCGGAGCTTTTGACGGACGAGGTCCGCATGCCGCATACCTCCGGTGCGGAGCGCCTGCTGGACCGGCGCAATGCGCGCGCGGCCTCCGAGCTTCTGGACGCGGCAGGCTGGCCTGTGGGCAGTGATGGCATGCGCCGGAATGAAGCGGGTGAACCGCTGCGGCTCACCTTTTTGCTGAACTCTTCGGGCTCTGCCACGCTGGCGGCGGTGATCGAGAACTTCATGGCCAATCTGGAGGATTTCGGCGTCGAGGCTGTTCTGGAGAAGGTCGACAGCTCTCAGTATACCCTGCGCGAGCGCGACCGTGATTATGACATGGTATTCGACCAGTATGCCGCCTTCCTCGGCACGGGCACGGGGCTCTCGCAGCGCTACGGATCGGAGGCTGCGGCTTTCTCGCTGTTCAACCCCGCAGGTCTGGCGAGCCCGATGGTCGATGCGATCATCGAAGCCTCGCTTTTGGCGGATACTCGGGAGCAAGAGGAAGCGGCGATGACCGCCCTCGACCGCGCGCTGCGCTATGAGTTCATCATGATCCCTGCGTGGTACAACGATGTGCATTGGGTCGCTCATTATGATCAATACGGGCGTCCTGAGGATCAACCCGCCTATGCGCTGGGCTATCTCGATTTCTGGTGGTACGACGCCGCCAAAGCTGAAGAGCTGCGCGCGGTAGGCGCGCTGAGGTAATCCATGGGCGCCTATATTCTCAGACGGCTGTTGCTGATCCCGGTCACATTGTTCGGGATCATGCTTGTCAACTTTGCTCTGGTGCAATTCGTGCCAGGCGGGCCCGTGGAGCAGGCGATCGCCCGTATTCAGGGCGGCGGTGATGTTTTTGGCGGCTTTGCCGGATCGGGTTCGGATGCCAGTACCGTGGATCTGGGTGGATCCGACAACTATGTGGGATCGCGCGGGCTGCCGCCCGAATTCATAGCGGAGCTCGAGCGGGAGTTCGGCTTTGACAAACCGCCCGTCGAGCGATTTTTCCGCATGATGGGCAACTACCTGACCTTCGATTTCGGGGAGAGCTATTTTCGCTCCATTTCCGTCATCGACCTGATCAAGGAAAAACTACCCGTCTCGATCACGCTGGGGCTTTGGTCGACGCTGATCGCCTATCTCATCTCGATCCCGCTGGGGATCAAAAAGGCCGTCCGGGACGGGTCAAAATTCGACACCTGGACCTCGGGCGCGATCATCGCCGCCTACGCGATCCCAGGGTTTCTCTTCGCTATCTTGTTGCTGGTGCTTTTCGTGCCCGCCAATTGCTTCCGGATTCCGGTGCTGGCGGAGGCGTGGCCGGGCGGCGCGGCCTTCAACCCGACGTGCTATGAGCTTTTTCCGCTGCGTGGCCTCACCTCCGACAATTTCGCGGAGCTCAGCGCATGGGGCAAGGTCAAGGATTACGTCTGGCACATCACCCTGCCGGTACTGGCTTCGACGATTTCCGCCTTCGCTACGCTAACGTTGCTGACGAAAAACTCCTTTCTTGATGAAATCAAAAAGCACTACGTCATGACCGCGCGTGCCAAGGGGCTGTCCGAGCGCAAAGTGCTCTACGGCCATGTGTTCCGCAATGCGATGCTCATTGTGATCGCTGGCTTTCCAGCAGTTTTTATCGGGGTGTTCTTCGGCTCCTCGCTCATCATCGAGACGATCTTCTCGCTCGATGGTCTGGGGCGGCTTGGCTTCGAGGCGGCGGTGGCGCGGGATTATCCTATCGTATTCGGAACGTTGTTCATCTTCGGCCTGATCGGTCTGGTGGTCGGGATCATTTCCGATCTGATGTATGTGCTGGTCGATCCGCGCATTGATTTCGAGCGGAGGGAGGGCTGATGCAGGCACCAAATCCGTCGCCCGCCGCCGATGCTCCGGCACCAGTCGTGCCTGCAGCGCCGCGCCGCAGGCTGTCGCCGCTCAACCAGCGCCGCTGGCGCAATTTCACGCGAAACAGGAGGGCTTATTGGTCGATGTGGATCTTCGCGGTGGTCTTCATTCTATCACTGTTCGCCGAGTTTCTGGCGAACGATAAACCGATCCTCGTGAATTACCGCAGCGAAATGTATATGCCGATCTTCAACTTCTATCCTGAAACGGCATTCGGCGGGGATTTCCAGACCGAAGCGGCCTACCGCGATCCCGAAGTTCGGCGTTTGATCGCCAGTGGCGGGCTGGAGGCTTGTTTTGACGATCCCGAGGGGATCGTAGAGCAGATCGACGCCGGTACATTCGGCGCGGGGGTGGAAGGGTTCGAAAAGGGGTGGTCGATCTGGCCGCCGATTCCTTACAGCTATGACACTGCGGTGGACCGGCCCGGCGCTGCGCCCCTGCCGCCCAACGGGGAAAACCTGCTGGGCACGGATGGCACCAAGCGCGATGTGCTCGCCCGCGTGATACACGGCTTTCGCCTCAGCATCGTGTTTACACTCGTCGTCACGGGGCTTGCCACGCTTATCGGAATTGTGGCGGGTGCGGTACAGGGGTTCTTCGGTGGCTGGCTCGATCTGATCTTCCAGCGGGTGATCGAGATCTGGACATCGACGCCCTCGCTGTATGTTATCATCATCATGTTCGCGATCCTGGGGCGAAGTTTCTGGCTCTTGGTGTTCCTACTGGTCCTCTTTAGCTGGACCTCGCTCGTTGGTGTCGTACGCGCCGAGTTTCTGCGTGCGCGTAATCTGGAATACGTGCGCGCGGCACGGGCCTTGGGCGTGGGCAACACCACCATCATGTTCCGCCACATGCTGCCCAATGCCATGGTGGCGACGCTGACCATGCTGCCGTTTCTGATCACAGGCACGATCTCCTCGCTGGCGGTGCTCGACTTCCTCGGCTTCGGGTTGCCGTCCTCTGCGCCCTCGCTGGGTGAGCTGACCTTGCAGGCCAAGAACAATCTGCAGGCGCCTTGGCTTGCCTTCACCGCGTTCTTCACCTTCGCGATCATGCTGTCGCTGCTGGTGTTCATCTTCGAGGGGATCCGCGATGCGTTTGATCCCAGAAAGACCTTTACCTGATGCAGCCCCTTCTGGATGTAAAAGACCTGCGCGTGTCCTTCCGGCAGGACGGCAAGCTGACCCCGGCTGTCAAGGGGATCTCGTTCCACCTCGAGCGCGGCGAGACCGTGGCGCTCGTAGGGGAGAGCGGTTCGGGCAAGTCGGTCTCGGCGCTGAGCACCGTGAGCCTGCTGGGCGATACGGCGCATGTGGAAGGCTCGGTCACGTATGACGGTCAGCAGATGATCGGTGCCTCCGAAGCGCTGCTGCGCAAGGTGCGCGGCAATGACATCAGTTTCATCTTTCAGGAGCCAATGACCTCGCTGAACCCGCTGCACACCATCGACAAGCAGCTGGCGGAATCGCTGACGCTGCATCAGGGGCTGACGGGTGCGCCGCTGCGTGAACGTATTCTGGAGCTGTTGTTGAGAGTGGGCATCCATGACGCCGAAAGCCGTCTTGGCTCCTATCCGCACCAGCTTTCGGGCGGGCAGCGGCAGCGCGTGATGATCGCCATGGCGCTCGCCAACAAGCCAGACGTGCTGATCGCGGATGAGCCGACGACAGCGCTAGACGTGACCATTCAAGCCCAGATCCTCGACCTCCTCAAGGAGCTGAAGGACAGCGAAGGCATGGGTCTGCTGTTTATCACGCACGATCTAGGGGTGGTGCGCCGCATCGCCGACCGTGTCTGTGTTATGCAGCACGGCGAGATCGTGGAGCAGGGGCCAACACACGAAATCTTTGATAATCCAAAGCATCCCTATACGCAAAAGCTGTTGGGCGCTGAGCCCACGGGCGGGCCTGCGCCTGTGCCTGCCGGGTCAGAGATTATCGCGCAGACCGAGAGCCTCAAAATCTGGTTTCCGATCCAGAAGGGGCTGCTGCGCCGCACCGTAGGGCATGTGAAAGCCGTCAACGATGCAAGCCTCACCGTGCGCGCGGGCGAGACGATTGGGATCGTGGGTGAGAGCGGATCGGGCAAAACTACGCTCGCGCTCGCCATCATGCGGCTGATCGCTTCAGAGGGTGGAATTAGCTTCATGGGCAAGGATATCCGCCAATGGTCGACCAAGGAACTGCGGCGACTGCGCAAGGATATGCAGATCGTGTTTCAGGATCCCTTCGGCAGCCTGTCGCCCCGCATGACCTGCATGCAGATCATCGCGGAAGGGCTGACCATCCATAAGGTTGATCCCGACCGCGATAAACGCGAGCTAGTACACGACGTGATGGTCGAGGTGGGTCTTGATCCCGCGACGATGGACCGCTACCCCCACGAATTTTCCGGCGGGCAACGACAGCGGATCGCCATCGCCCGCGCGATGGTGCTCCGCCCCCGCCTGCTGGTGCTCGACGAGCCTACGAGCGCGCTCGATATGACCGTGCAGGTCCAGATCGTCGACCTGCTGCGCGCGCTTCAGTTGAAGTACGGGCTGGCCTATTTGTTTATCAGCCATGATCTTCGGGTCGTGCGCGCCATGTCGCACCAGGTCATGGTGATGAGGCGGGGCGACGTGGTCGAATACGGGGATGTCGATGCGCTCTACGATAACCCCCAGACGGAATACACGCGGACCCTTTTGCAGGCCGCTACCTGGAAGCCCTAGTCAGGCTTACAGATCATCTGCGTCAATGCACCTCGTCTTGCGCGGGGTAAACCAGCGATGGCGCTTTTCTTGGGGGATCGATGGTACGTCCCTGACACGAATTT
>JAGXHD010000193.1 GCA_024636395.1 Sulfitobacter sp. | reverse complement strand
GTTCTAGCCGTGGTCCTTGAGCAACCGGGACTTCTGCCGCGACCAGTCACGCTTTGCCGCATCCTCGCGCTTGTCGTGCAGCTTCTTGCCCTTGGCGATGCCGATCTTGATCTTCGCCATACCGCGATGATTGAAATACATCACCAGCGGCACGAGGGTCATCCCCTTGCGCTGGGTCTCGTTCCACATGTTGGCCAGCTGCTTGCCGCTGACCAGCAGCTTGCGCCGCCGCCGCTCCTCGTGACCGAAGGTCTTGGCCTGCTTGTAAGGCGCGATATAGCTGTTGACAAGCCACAGTTCGCCATCTTCCACCGCGGCATAACTCTCGGCGATGTTAGAGCCGCCCATGCGCAGGCTTTTAACCTCAGACCCTTCCAGCATGATGCCACATTCCACATCATCCTCGATCGCGTAATCAAACCGCGCGCGGCGGTTCTCTGCGATAACCTTATAGTTCGGGTCCGATTTGGTGGATGATTTTACCTGTGCCATAAAGGTCGATGTAAGGCGCTAGAGCCCCACGCGCAAGAGAGCGCCCTAGCGCAACCCCTCTCGGGCTACGAATTTGGCAAGGTCCAGCACGATCTGCCCGCGCGCCCGCGCGATTGCCGCAGGGCCGCCCGCCGGATCATAGGCCACAGTCAGCTCGAAAATGCCGGAGCGCTCACGCCCCTCGAAGACACCTACGAAGTATTGACCGGAGGCGCGGAAGATCCCGTCCGTCCCCGCGATCAAATCGGTAAATCGCACGTCGAGGCGCGCCGCAGGGTTTTCCTCGAAGGGCCACGGCTCGGAGGCGATGCGGCGCTGCGTCAGCTTGGCGAGGTTGCGGCTCAGCTCAAGTGCGACAGCGCGCTCGGGCGCATCCGCCCAGAGTACCGATGACGTGACGAGCGAGCCGTCGGCAGCCTGCTGGGCGACCTCATCGGCGGAGGCATATGTCGGTAGCGACACATCCTTGACCTCGACCGAGGCAAAGCCGATGCGCACCGTCTCCGTGATCGCGGGCGATTGTACCGCAATCCGGTCGGGCGTTCCGCAGGCCGTTAAAAAAGCCAGCGCAGCGGCGGCGGTGAGTGGTTTCATCAGTGTCATGTTATCTTCCCAGCAGCAGAGAGTTCGGATTTCGCTCGATCGTGCGCGCCAGCTTTTCCAGCGCACCCGCGGCTTGTTGAATATCGCGCAGCGCAGCCTGTGCGGACCGGCTCAGCTCGTCGCCCTGATTATAACCGTCGATAGTGCGGCCCGCCTGCGCGAAGAGCGCATTGAGCCGCGTGATCACGTCCGGCAGATCCCGCGCCGAGACAGCGATGCTGTCGGCGGCCGTGCGCGCTGAGGCCAGCGTCTGGTTCACATTCTGAACCGCCCCGCCCTCGCGCAATTCGCGCAGGGTCGCGTTGAGCTGGTCAAGCGCACCCGATAGCGCCACCGGCAACTGCGCCGTCTCCGGACTGCTCACCAGTGCCTCCGCAGAGGATGTGAGCGACGTCAGCTCCTGAATGAGGACATCAAATTCCAGCGTTGCCGCCTTGGCCGCCACGGTCTGGATGTCTTCCACCAGTTCCGGCACACCCGCGACAGAGGAGGTCACCGCATCCGCCGCTTCCGAGGCCGCCGTGAGCGTGGTCCCCAGTACTTCGGCGATACGCTGGCGCTCAAGCTCCGCCACCAGCCCTTCGACCCGTGTAAGCGTCGAGTTGAGCGCGACGGGGATGTTCTTCACATCGTCCGAGGTCACGATGCTGGACAGATCGCTGAGCAGCGTGCTCACATCGCCGGGCACTCTTTGCAGATCCCCGTTGGAGATCAGAACTTCAGCTGAATTCAGAACATTGATCGCACTGTTGAGAAGCTCTTCGATGGGCAGATTGTTGATCCGCGTGAACACCCCTTCGGCCGTCGCCGTCGCATCCGATACCTCGCTTTCAGTTGTCGGCATGATGGCAAGCTCGGTACCCGTCTGCTCCAGACGCGCGGCGGGAGGGTTCTCCACTTCCACAAGCTCGACCTTGAGGCCGCCGGTCAACAGGCTCGCCGAAGCGAGGCGCGCACGCAGACCATTGGAGACACGATCCTGCAACAGGGTCAGCGCCGCCTCGGCGGAGGCTTCGCCCGGAAGGCCGAGGCGCGAGGGCTGGACCGAGATGATCACGTTCAGCCGCACCCGGCTGTCGCCAAACTGATTGGAATCCACGATCCCTGACAGACTGTCGACGGAGCCGATGCGAAAGCCGCTCAACTCCACCGGCGCGCCCGCCGTCAGGCCCGATACGTTTTCGTCGAAAATCACACTCAGCTGCAGCGGGTCCACTTCTGACCTCGTGAACAGACTGTTGCGCGCAGATTCCTTGCCATCGAAGATTTCGAACACCTGACCATCGCGCGCGGGTTCGCCGCCGGAGACGAACGTATCGAAAGTGACCCCGCCCCCGATCAGCGTCGAAAGCGAAGAAAAATCAATCTCCGCACCGGTCGGACCAAACGAAAAGCTGAAGCCGGATGTATCCCAAAACCGCGTGGAGGAGCTGATCAGATTGCGATGCTCCTCGTAAATGATGCCTTCCGTGACCGCAAAGGCACCGCTGCGCCCGATCTGGGCACGGCCCATCTGACCCACTTGGATTCCGCGGAAGAAGATCGGCGCATTGTCCGTCAGCGTGCCTGTTGCCGTGGTGCGAAACGCGATCTGCAAGCCGGTGTCCCCGGGCCGGATCAGCGGCGGGACATCCGAGCCCCGAAATGTCGTGGCAGCTGTGCCGATCTCGGTATCCCACGATCCCTCGATATAAATACCGCTCAGCACTGTGCTGAGGCCCGTGATGCCCTGTGCCGTGACTTCTGGCTCGACGATCCAGAAGACCGAGCTTGAATCGACGTATTCCGCGATGTCCTTTTCCAGACGGATATGCGCTTCGACCAGTCCCAGTCCGGAACTGAACCCGACCTCTTCGACAGTGCCGACCTCGATATCGCGGTATTTCAGCTTGGTCTCGCCCGCCGTAATACCGGATCCGTCTGTAAAGCTCACGGTGATAACGGGCCCGCGCGCGGCATAGGATTGCCACGCCACGCCAAACGCCACCACAAGCGCCAGCAGTGGTATGATCCAGATGAACGATGCTCCCGACATCCAGCTCTTTTTCGTCGATTTGATCTCAACGGGGGGGGGCGTATCAGTCATACTCAAAGTGCCTCGTCGTCATCTGCCTGCGCGTCCCAGATCATGCGGGGGTCAAACGCCTGAGCAGACAGCATTGTAAAAATTACAGACAGGGCAAAAAAGAATGCGGCAGGCCCCGGAGTTATGGATGCTAGACCTTGGAGTTGCACAAGTGCCGACAGAATGGCAACCACAAAGATATCGATCATCGACCAGCGTCCGATGTATTCAACCACCTCGTACATCAGCAAACGGTGATGGGAAGCGAAGCCGCGCCCGCTCCTCACGCTGACCGCGAGAAACGCGATGGCCCAGAATTTCCCCAGCGGGATCACCACGGACGCGACCAGAATTATTGTCGCAATGCCGAACGCACCATAGTGCGCGAGATCGACAGCACCGCCGATGATCGTACTTTCATCGACCTGAAACAGCTGCTGGGTGCGCAGCATCGGATAGACGTTGGCAGGCACGTAGCACATCAGGCCAACAATCCAGAGCGCCCAGACCCGCTGCAAACTGTTTTCGTCCCGCGATACAAGCTTCGCACCACAGCGCCCGCAGACCTGCGTCTCGATCGGCCAGGCGCGTGTGCAGCGGGTACAGGCGACCAACCCGGCGGCGCGCGCGGTCACTGTCTTTTCGGATGTTCCAGAGAGTTCCATACAGACCACTTACACAAAAAACCATCTTGCACGATGACAAGCACCACCAAAACACCAAACATCCAGAAAGCCGGACCAAAACTCACCGTCGCCAGATCCGCCACTTTTACCAGCGCCACTGCGCATCCAAGCGCGAAGATCTCCGCCATCGACCACGGGCGCATAGCTTCCGAGAGGCGAAAGGCCCGGATCGCATGGCGCGCAGGAGGGCGGTCCAACACCACGGGGATTAACACATACATCGTCAGCAGCATCCGCAGCAGCGGCACAAAGATGATGAAGCCCGCCGTGAGCAGCGCCAGCACCAGCATCGGCCCCTCGGTAAACGTGAGAGCTGCATCGAGGATCGAGACGGCATTGCTACGCCCTGCCGCTGAGATCGACAAAAACGGGAATACGCTCGCCGCGATGATCAGAACCACAACTGCAACCGCAACCGCGATGATCTGGACCCCCGCCTTGCGGCGCGGCGCAATCAGCACTTTGTGGCACCGCCCACATACCGCGCGCTCGCCATTCTTGGGGCGCTGCAATTGATACGTCGCATCACAGACCGGACAAACGATCAGCCCTTCCAAAGGCCCACGCGAAACATGAGAAACATCAGCCATGCATTAGACATAGCGCATTGGAGCATGAGCGCCACTCCCATTCGAGATGACAGGCGCAGGTCATCATTTTGTGATCTTGCGCAGCGAGTCCGCGTCCAAACCCAGCGCGGCGAACACCGTCTGTGTATCTGCCCCGATCGCCGTCGGCGCCTTCGGCAGCGCCGCCGCCGTGCGGCTGAAGCGCGGCGCAGGTGCGGCCTGAACGATGCCGCCGGGCGCTGTAAACGTGCCTCGTGCGGCCATATGCGGATGGAACTGCGCCTCAGTGAATGTCAGGACCGGGGCCACACAAGCATCAGTCCCCTCGAAAATGCCGGCCCATTCATCACGGGTTTTTCGCGCGAACGCGGCGGCATAGATCGCAGTCCGGGCCTCCCATTTCGCAGCCTCGTTCTGGCTCTCCTGATGCTCAGCAGGCAGGCCCGCCTTCTCCAGCAGGAGCGCGTGAAACTGCGGCTCAAGCGCGCCGACCGAGATGAACCCGCCGCAGGCACAGGCATAGCAGCGGTAAAATGGCGCACCGCCATCGAGCCAGTTCGCGCCCCGCGTTTCGCTCCATCTGCCCTGCGCGAGCATCGCGTGGATCAGGCCCATCATCGCAGGCACCCCGTCGACCATGGC
>JAGXHD010000192.1 GCA_024636395.1 Sulfitobacter sp. | reverse complement strand
CTGCATGGTCAGCCCTGCAAGCGTCAGCAGAAGTCGCGTTTTGGCGTCCAGCCCGTCGGGGTTGAGCTTATTGCCGAAGAACGTCTCCATCATGTCCTTTGGCATCATCCCCATCATCGCCTCAAAGCCCTTGGGCGAAAACGCGTCCATCGCCGGAAAGGTCTTTGCCATTTCCTGCGCTTGCCGCATCATTTCTTCCCAGGGGTTCTTATCAATCATCGGTAGGGTGCATCCATTTCCAGATTGCGCGCAATCTCGGCTTCCCAACGGTCGCCATTTTCCAGCAATTTTGTCTTGTCGTAGTAGAGCTCTTCGCGTGTCTCGGTCGAGAATTCGAAGTTCGGCCCCTCCACGATCGCATCTACCGGGCAGGCTTCCTGGCAAAAACCGCAGTAGATGCATTTGGTCATATCGATGTCATACCGCGTGGTGCGGCGTGAACCATCTTCGCGCGGCTCGGCGTCGATGGTGATCGCCTGCGCAGGGCACACGGCCTCGCACAGCTTGCAAGCGATGCAGCGCTCTTCACCATTTGCGTAGCGGCGCAGCGCGTGCTCGCCGCGGAAACGCGGCGACAGCGGGCCTTTTTCATGCGGATAATTGATCGTGGCCTTCGGCTTGAACATGTATTTGATGCCAAGCTTCATGCCTTGATAGAAATCCTGCAACAGGAAGTATTTTGCGTGACGGGTGTAGTCAGTCATATCAGCCTCCTACGGTATAGCGGGCATAAATGCCCCAGAACCATTCAAACTTTGCCGCAAACGCAACGAACACAACCCAGAAGAGCGAGAACGGCAGGAACACTTTCCAGCCCAGACGCATCAGCTGGTCGTAGCGATAGCGCGGCGTGATTGCCTTGATCAGCGAGAAGAAGAAGAACACGATCCCCATTTTGGCGATCATCCAAAAAATGCCGTCGGGCAGGCCCGGAATGGGCGAGAGCCACCCACCAAAGAACATCAGCGAGATGAGCGCGCACATCAGCACCACGGCCACCAGCTCGCCGATCATAAACAGCAGGAAGGGCGTTGAAGAGTACTCGACTTGATAGCCTGCGACGAGCTCCGACTCAGCCTCCGGCAAATCGAAGGGCGGGCGGTTCGTTTCTGCCAGCGCCGAGATGAAAAACAGGATCAGCATCGGAAAATGCGGCAACCAATACCAATTCAACAGTCCAAGGCTGCCATCTTGCGCTGCCACGATGCCGCTGAAGTTCATCGAACCGGTGGAGATGATCACGCCGATGATGATCAGACCGATCGAGACTTCATAGGAAATCATCTGCGCGGCAGAGCGCAGCGAGCCCAGAAACGGGTATTTGGAGTTCGATGCCCAGCCGCCCATGATCACGCCGTAGACTTCAAGCGAAGAGACGGCGAAGACAAACAGGATCGCCACATTGATGTCGGACAGCACCCACCCGTCGTTGAACGGGATAACCGCCCAGGCCACCAAGGCCATCACGAGGCTTACCATCGGCGCTAGGAAAAATACCGGACGGTCGGCCCCCGCGGGCACGACGATTTCTTTCACGATGTATTTGCCGAAGTCCGCGAAAGACTGCAGCAACCCGTAGATGCCCACCACATTCGGGCCCCGCCGTAGCTGCACAGAGGCCCAGATCTTGCGGTCCAAATACATGAGGAACGCCAATGCCACCAGAAGTGGAATCACCACAAGGAAAATCTGCCCGACGATTAGCAGGATCATTCCCAGCGTGGTGTTAAAAAAGAAATCAGCCATAGGTCCGTCCTCACACCGTCGGGATGCCTTTTTCGAGACAGTTCTGCGTGACCACCTCGGCATCAATAGTCTTCAAGCCTTTGGGCAGGCTCGGCGAGATCGTGTAAACAGCATCGGCACGCCAAACGCCACCCTCAATTGCCACATTTGTACGGACATGACGCGCAAAACCGTAGCCTCGGATCAGCGTATACTGCGCTGCAGCACACTCGGCGTAGGCTGCCACATTTTCAGAGGCCTGCGCCTTGGTCATAGCCACGTTGAACCGCACCAGATCACCGTCCAGCAGCATGGTCTGCACCCCCTTGTATTCGGGGATGAAATCCTCTGCGGTAGGGGTCGCGGAGGCGCAAGCGGTGAGCCCCAAAACCCCTATCAGCCCGATTTTTTTCACTCTGCCGCCAACGCCTCCGTGCGGCGCGCCTTGGCGTTGGCTGAAAGCTCCGCCATGAGGCTCGACGCCCGCGCGATGGGGTTCGTGAGGTAAAAATCAGCAATCGCGTTCTTGATCGGCCCGCTCGCCATCTCGGCCTTGGCCTCCGCTACCCAGGTATTCTCCGCCACTCTGTCAATCTGGCCCAAATGCTTGTGCGACTTCACCAGTGCCGTGCGCAGTGCTGCCAGCGAATCGTATGGCAGGATCGCTCCGACCTCGGCGCTCAGCGCCCGCAGGATCGCCCAGTTTTCTTTGGCCTGACCGGGCGCAAAGCTCGCGCGCTGTGCAAGCTGCGGCCGCCCTTCAGTGTTTACAAACAGCCCACCCTCTTCGGTGTAGGCCGCTGCGGGCAGAATTATATCGGCGCGGTGTGCGCCCCGGTCGCCATGGCTGCCTTGGTAAATCACGAAAGGACCAGCCGGGATATCTCCCTCATCCGCACCGAGGTTGTATATCACCTCCGCCGCAAGAACATCCGCGATGCCGCCCTCAGCCGTCGCACCGACGTCCAGTGCGCCAACCCGGCCCGCTGCCGTGTGCAGGACCAAAAGCTTACCGCCAGATTTTTCGCAAATCTCCTGAACTGTCGCCAGCACCGCTGCTCCGTCCTCGGCCGCAAGCGCGCCCTGTCCAACAATAACGATGGCATCCTTCTCATCCACCGACAACAGATCAAGGTCGAGAACATGCGCCAGTGCCGCCCGGTCCGTGCCAATATGCTCATAGTCATAGGTCAGATCGGTAGCTTCACCGACGAGCGAAACGTCAGCGCCTTTTGTCCACGCCTTGCGGATCCGCGCATTCAGAACGGGCGCTTCCACTGCCGGATTCGTACCAACCAGCAAAATCTTGTCTGCCGT
The DNA here is from genome assembly GCA_024636395.1 of Sulfitobacter sp. GTDB lineage: Bacteria > Pseudomonadota > Alphaproteobacteria > Rhodobacterales > Rhodobacteraceae > JAGXHD01. Next base: position 2,616 of record JAGXHD010000192.1, on the reverse strand, counting down.
ATCGATATCCTCGATTGCCGCCGTGCCGACATATCCCGAGCGATTGCCCGCGGGCAGCTTTGCGCCATCTGTGCGGCACTCAACAACGCCGCCCTGCCCCTCGATCAGCTGCTTGAGCGCAAATGCGGCCTCAACACTCGAGAGATCCCCGACCAGTCCGCCGAGCTTCTTTCCCTTCATCGCTGCCGCAGCAGCGGCCAGCGCCTCGGGCCATTCGGCGCGGCGCAGCTTGCCATTCTCGCGAATATAGGGCGTATCCAGACGCTGCTTGCGCAACCCGTCCCATACAAAGCGGGTCTTGTCTGAAATCCATTCCTCGTTCACGCCGTCGTGGTTGAGCGGCAGGAAGCGCATGACTTCACGGCCTTTCGTATCCACACGGATGTTCGAGCCGAGCGCGTCCATCACGTCGACCGATTCCGTCTTGGTCAACTCCCAAGGCCGAGCTGTAAATGCATAGGGTTTAGACACCAGCGCGCCGACAGGGCAAAGGTCGATGATGTTTCCCTGCAAATTGCTGTCGAGCGTCTCGCCCAGATAAGCGGTGATCTCCGCATCCTCGCCCCGTCCCGTCTGGCCCATCTGCGTGATGCCGGCCACCTCGGTGGTGAAGCGCACGCAGCGGGTGCATGAGATGCAGCGGGTCATATGGGTCTCGACCAGCGGGCCGAGATCAAGATCCTCGGTCGCGCGCTTCGGCTCGCGGTAGCGCGAGAAGTCCACGCCATAAGCCATTGCCTGGTCCTGCAAGTCACACTCGCCACCCTGATCGCAGATCGGGCAATCAAGCGGATGATTGATCAGCAGGAATTCCATCACGCCTTCGCGGGCTTTTTTCACCATGGGAGAATTAGTTTTGACCACCGGCGGCTGGCCTTCAGGTCCGGGGCGCAAATCACGGACCTGCATCGCGCAAGATGCCGCAGGTTTAGGTGGCCCGCCCACTACTTCGACAAGACACATCCGGCAGTTACCAGCAATCGTCAGGCGCTCGTGATAGCAGAAACGCGGCACTTCCACACCCGCCTGCTCACAGGCCTGAATGAGCGTCATGGCGCCCTCTGCTTCAACTTCCTTACCGTCGATAATGATCTTGCGAATATCGCTCATGGTATCACTTTATCCTCAACAACGAGCCGATGCGGCTCGATTTTTCGATCTCTTTGTGCCCTAGGGCGCAATAGCTTTGCGGGTCCGAGGCAACAACCCCGTTGGCCTTGAAATATGCGTCGCCTTTGGCACGCATCCGCGCTTTTTCCACATCCGAGTCGGCGTAGGCTTTGATCTCATCGTCAGTATATCCCAGAGCCCTCGCTTCCGCACGGGTCGCGCGGAAAATCGAAAGGGCCTGTATTAGACGCGGTGCAATTTCTGGGCAGTTCTTGCGTATCTGATCTGCGACAGCAACATCAAACACCGCATTATCGATGGACTTAACGTCGCGCAGCGGCGGGTTGGCGGCTGCGGCACCTGCGGCACAGGCGATCAGGGTCATGGATAGAATAAATTGGCGCATTCTGCTTTTCCTCATCTGCTTACGGGGCTTCGCCCTTTTGTGCATCTGTGGTCTTGACCCCGTGTTATGCAATATCACGGTGCCCGCGCGGAGGTCGCCTCCGCACAGTATCGTTATCTCGCGTTGGGGCAGCGCCCTTGCAACGTCAGGGTATCGTTCACGACGCTCTGCTGGCCCTGAGCCGTGTCAGGCCCGACGTTCCACAAAATGTCGGAGCTGCCGAACAGGTCAACGCAATATTTGATCGCCTCGTACTCGCCTGCGTCCAATGCGCCGACCAGTGATCTCGAGACGGGCTTCACGCTCACGGTAAATACATCGAGCTGGCGGTCTACTTTGCGCAATTTGGCATTGTAGAACTGACCGTCAAACAAGATCTGATCCTCCTGCGACGTGCACGCACCTAGCACACCGAGGCACAGCACAATCCCAACCCAATTCTTCATCACAGTCTCCTCCACACGATCGCGTGCGGTTACTCTTGCGTCTTTGCCCCGTTATTGCGCAAATTCAAAGGCAGGACCAGCGCTTCTTGCGCCACGCGCGCTGAGCCTTGCGCCAGCTGCACCTAGTACCGCGGGTGTGCTCTGCCCGCTTCAGATCGCCGCCGCGACTGCCATCACAGCGAGGCCGAGGATACATAACAGACCGACGATAAAGCACAGCGAGCGCAGCATCTGGTTTTCGGTCCCGATGTGCACGACCGCCATGGCGATCCGCGCCAGCAGATAAATTGAGGCGAAGAGATTAACCATGAAAGGCGAAGCCCCGATAAGCACGGCGCCCACCGTTGCCGCGATAAAAGGCCCTCCCCCTTCGACAGCATTCATGAAGGCCCTCTCACGGCGGTACGCAGGATCGCTGTAGTCCCGCTTGGGCTTCCCGCAATCGCAGCGATTTTCCGCCGTGCGGCCCACTGTTGAGTAGGCCGCAAGGACACAGACTAAAATCGCCCAAAGGCCCAGCGAGGCTATCGCATGGCTGTAGGCTTCAAAAATTTCCATGCTCTATTCAGCCGCTACAGGCGTGACACGACCGCCCCGTTTATGCGCGATCCGGTCCTCGATCTCATCCCGGAAATGCCGGATCAGGCCCTGAAT
>JAGXHD010000191.1 GCA_024636395.1 Sulfitobacter sp. | reverse complement strand
TGCCGGCAGCTGCTGAACTGCAACCCGGCCCGGATCATTCTGTTCGAGCAGGGTGAGTTCCAGCTTTATAGCATCGATCAGGAGCTGCAAGCGGAGGCCAAGAAGACCGGGATCCCCATTGTTGCTCGTCTTGGGTCCGTTACGAACAAGTCTCGCGTTGCCGGTGTGATCGCCGAAGAACGGGTTGAGATCGTTCTTCATGCTGCTGCCTATAAACATGTGCCGTTGGTGGAAGAAAATGAACTCGAAGGGGCTCGGAACAACGTTTTGGGTACGCAAGTGGTCGCCGAAGTCGCGGCTGAGGCGAAGTTGGAACGATTCATTCTGGTGTCGACCGACAAGGCCGTACGGCCGACGAACATCATGGGTGCCACAAAGCGGATGGCTGAACTGGTCGTGCAGGATACGCAGACGCGCCACAAGGCTACAAAGTTCGCGATGGTGCGTTTCGGGAATGTGCTGGGGTCGTCCGGATCGGTCCTGCCCCTGTTCCAGAAGCAGATCGCGCGTGGCGGCCCGGTCACGGTGACCCACAAGGACGTCACGCGTTATTTCATGACCATCCCCGAAGCAGCCCGCTTGGTTCTGCTTGCGGGCGCTTATGCCAAGGGGGGCGACGTCTTTGTTCTCGACATGGGTGAACCACAGAAGATCATCGACATCGCACACCGCATGATTGCGCTGTCCGGGCGCAAGGTCAAAGACCCCGAGACGGGTGAGGGTGATATCGAGGTGAAGGTCACCGGGCTGCGTCCTGGTGAAAAACTATACGAGGAACTGCTGATCGATGGTGACAATCTGCTACCGACACCTCACGCCAAGATCCTGCGCGCGCAGGAATGCATGCTAAGCCAGATTGAGGTCGCGTCGATGCTGCGTGAGTTGCAGGGCTCGATTGCGGAGGCGGACAAGGTGCGGCTGCGGCGGTTGATCGCCGCGCGGGTGGAGGGGTATCATGTGCAGGGTGAGGGTATACGGGTCAGTTGAGCGGTTGCGTGTGTTTAACTTGTAGGACGAGAGCACTGCAACGGCCATAAATTGCAAAACTCCTTGTCTTGAAAGCGTACTCAGTTGCGTGACGCCAAAAGCTTTTTGATGCGATCAATCACCTCATCCTGTTGTGCATCACACATATCGCTGCCTGAGGGTAGGCAAAGCCCATTGGCGAAGATGTGCTCATCGACGCCGCTCCCGTGGTAATTTGAACCAGTGTAGAGTCGTTGCATGTGCATCGGCTTCCAAAGAGGCCGCGACTCGATCTGATGCTCCAGAAGCATCAGGCGAACATCCTCACGCGTGAAGCCAGTTTCGCTTGGGTCAATGGTCAGGGCAGTGAGCCATCGAGTTGAATATTGGCCTTCAGGCTCTGGCATGAAGGATATCCCAGGCCGTACAAGCGCTGACTTGTAGCGCGAGAATATCTCGCGGCGGCGGGTCACACGGTCGTCGAGGACTTCCATCTGTCCTAATCCAATAGCCGCGCAGATGTTGGAAAGCCGGTAGTTGTAGCCGTAGGTCGAGTGTTCATAGTGAGGGGCGGGATCGCGTGCCTGAGTGGCAAGGAACCGTGCCTCATCTGCCCAAGCTTTATGGCGCGTCACGAGCATACCGCCGCCTGATGTGGTGATGATCTTGTTGCCGTTGAAAGACAATATGGCGGCATCTCCGCCACTGCCGGCCTTGCGGCCGCCAGTGTAGGTCGCTCCGAGGCTTTCTGCACTGTCGAGAATGAGGCGAATGTCATACTGAGCGGCCAAGGCTTCCAGGGTATCAAGGGCTACAGATTGCCCGTAAAGATCGGTTGGCACGATCGCTTTGGGGAGACGGTTCTCTTTGGCGGCCTTGGCCAGCTCCTCAGCTAATAGATCAGTGTCGATTGTCCAGCTTTCAGGAGAAAGATCAAAAAAGCGAGGAGTGGCACTGAGGTAGTTCACTGGGAAAATTCCCCCAGCGAAAGTCATTGAGGAAATCCAAACCTCGTCGCCTCTACCTACTCCTGCAATGCGCAAGGCCAGATGCAGCGCGGCAGACCCGGAGGAGAGGCCGACGCAATGGACGTCTGCGCCTAGATATTCGGTGATCTTCGCCTCGAATGCATCCAGTTGGGGACCGAGTGGCGCGACAAAGTTAGACGCGAAGGCTTCGGCGACCCGCAGCTCTTCATGGCCGGACATATGTGGGCGGGAGAGATAAATACGCATGGGTCAGTCCTTGTTCATGAGTCTTGCTGGATTGCCAACAACGGTTTTGTTTGGGGGTACATCTCGTGTAACGACAGCGCCCATGCCAACAGTGGCATATGCACCGATCTTGAGACCTTGGCGAATGACTGCGCCGGAGCCGATATAGGCGTGATCGCCAATAGTTACGTTGCCGTTAACTTTCGCTCCGGGGCCGAAGGTGACGAAATCACCGATGACGCAATCATGTTCGACATAAGAATAGAGATTTGCATGAAAACAGCGGCCAATGCGAATGTTCGAGGTAAGGGTCACAAAAGGCGATAGGCATGCGCCGTCTTTGATAACAACATCATCCATCTGCACAACGGAGGCAGCGCGAACCTCGATAAGAGAAATTCCCGCTGCCTCACATTTTTTTGCAAGCGCTTCGCGGGTTTGCGAGGCGGCAATGGCAATACTGACCGCCTTATCTTTGCCATGACGACCAGAAAATTCCGTCCATTTGACGACTTCTTGGCCGTTCACATGCCTTGGGGTCTCACCATCGTCGATAAATACAAGTTCGGAGTCTGGGTGTTGCATACGCAAGAGGGGCATAATTCCTCGTCCGCATCCTGATGCACCATAGACGCCGATCAAACTGCTCAAGGTCTGTTTCCCGTGAATTTCGGCATCGTCGCTTCGCCCGCTGCCGAAATCCCATCCCGATTCAAGACTTTACGTATGGTGAGCCAGATTATCTTTAGATCCAGCCAGAGGGTGCGGTTGTCGACATACCATACGTCCAGATCGAATTTCTCGTCCCAAGATATCGCGTTGCGCCCGTTGATCTGTGCCCAGCCGGTGATGCCTGGCCGCACTTCATGGCGGCGAGCCTGTTCGGGAGAGTAGAGCGGCAAATACTCCATGAGAAGGGGGCGGGGGCCAACAAGGCTCATGTCGCCCTTCAGGACATTCCATAGCTCGGGCAGTTCGTCTAGGGAGCTAGATCTTAAGAACCGTCCGAGCCGCGTCAACCGTTCGGAGTCTGGCAGAGGATCTCCATTTGCATCAATAGCATCGCGCATTGTGCGGAATTTAACCATCTGAAAGGGTTTGTTGTACCGCCCGGGGCGGATTTGACGAAATAACACGGGCGCGCCCATCTGCCGGCGGATCAAAATGGATAAGACGGCAAGAACCGGCAACAGCAGCACCATCCCTGCGATAGCCCCAATACTATCCAGCATTCGTTTCATAGGTATCTTACTTTTAATCTGGCCAACTCATTCGCAGAGCGCACTCCACTCAACGAGTGCCTGAGGAATCGGGACCCACAGTTCAAGCCCTTTTGACGTTGCACGATCATCCTACGGCCATTTCGTTAATCATGGAGGTATTCACCTTATGAACATCGTATTTGTCGATCGCAATCTGGCGGGATTTATTGCCCATTTTTTCGATCAGTTCTGGTTTTAGAAGGAACTCCTCCATTGCAGCAACAAGTGCCTCAACATCACGAATCGGTACAAGAAATCCATTCACACCGTCCTCGACAGTTTCGCGGCATCCAGGAGCGTCTGTTGTGATTATGGCGCGGCCTGTGGCCATGGCTTCAAGTACGGTGCGCGGTGTACCCTCACGGTAGCTCGGCAATACATATACGTGCGCCGCAGCTAGCGCTGGCTGCACATCGTCCACGGCTCCGTGCCAAATGATGTGACCAGCGCGCGTCCATTCTTCCACTTCTGCGATGGCAATTCCGTCAGGATTGGGATCGAGACCACCGATAATGTGAAAGCCCACCCCTGGCCAATGCGGCAGTAGCGCAGCGGCTGCCTGAGCATATTCGCGAATTCCTTTGTCTCCCAATAGCCGGGCAATCAGGAGAAATTGCGGTGGCCCTGCTGTCAAGCCAACTTGCATAAATTGGGCTAGATCGACCCCGGAGCCATTCACAACTTTCACCGGAACATGCGCAGGCAACATGCCTTGACGTGCCATCTCCACCGGATCGTCAGAGTTTTGGAAAAAAATCAGATGTGCCTGACGTAGCGCCCTAGCATAAAGGCGTTTTGCGAGCCGCCGAATGACCGCGCGCTTTCCTTTAGCCAGCCCCGTAAAAGCATATCCCAATCCAGTGATCAGCGCGACGCGGTAAGGGACGCGGGCAAGCCGCGCCGCAAACAGCCCCCAGATCACTGGCTTGATCGTATAGCCAAAGAACATGTCCACACGTAACCGTCGCATTAGCCGAAAAAGCGCTAGCGCCAAGTGCATATCCGCCAAAGGATTGAGCCCGGCCCGCGACATCGGCACATCATGGGGCTCTATGCCATGTTCTCTGAGCCAATGCTGCGTAAGTCGATCCGCTGCCAAACCCGGCGCTGCGACATGGACCTCATGACCGCAGTCGCGCAGCGCTAGGATCAGTGGGCCGCGAAAATTCCGCAAAGATGTTGAAAGGGAAGCGAGAATGAAAATTTTCATGGAACCTGTCGTCTGAATGTATAGGAACAGGAGAGTACCAGCACTAAGTCGAAAACATCCACTTTTGCCAGATCACAATGTATAAGCTAGGTCTAGAAGTGGCTAAGACAAACCACGAGACCCTACAAAATACAACGAAGAACATGATTGGAAATACATTTAGCCTCCCTCGACCGTGGCCATTCGCGATCACGACCGACGCATCCGTTCGAAATGCAATAATCAAATTTACTCAAGCGCGTTATTTTCGTCCGATTGACAAATTCGCAAAGGAAATATCTAGTGATGTTATGGTTTGTGCCAGACAACCCGGTTCACGAAATCGGTATAGCTGTGAATGATCCGCACCACCTTTTCTGACACGTTGTCGGGGGTGTAATCGTTCACCATGCGAAGCAGTCGGTCTTCCCCGCGCGGTTGTCTTGCTAGAATGTCGAGACATTGAAGCACCCTCTCGGGGTTCATGCCGACCATCATCACTGCGCCTTCCTCCATCCCTTCGGGGCGTTCGTGTGTCTCCCGGATGTTAAGTGCGGGAAAATTTAGGATCGAGCTTTCCTCGGTGATGGTGCCGCTATCCGAGAGAACCGCTCGCGCGTTCATCTGTAGCGCGTTGTAGTCGGAAAAGCCGAATGGCTTCATCTGTTGCACGCGCGGGTCCAATTGCGCACCGGTCGCGGCGATCTTGTTGCGGGTGCGCGGATGGGTTGACAGGATCACTGGCAGGTCGAATTGTTCGGTCAGCATGTTAAGAATTTCGACCAGCCCCTTAAATTGTTTAGGGTCTTCGATGTTCTCCTCGCGGTGAGCGCTGACGACAAAATATCCGTGTTTTTGCAACCCTAGGCGCTTGTGGACGTCAGAGGCTTCTATGCGTTCGGCATAGTTTGACAGCACCTCGCGCATTGGGCTTCCGGTGACGATCACGCGCTGCGGGTCCAGCCCCTCGCGCAGTAGGTATTCGCGGGCGATCTGGCTATAGGTCAGGTTGATGTCGGCCGTGTGATCGACGATGCGACGGTTGATCTCTTCAGGGACACGCATGTCGAAACAGCGGTTCCCGGCCTCCATGTGAAAGGTTGGGATCTTGAGCCGCTTGGCGCTGATGACTGCCAGGCAGGAATTGGTATCGCCAAGCACTAGTACTGCGTCTGGACGATGCTCAGCCAGCACCTGCGCGGATTTGGCGATCACGTTGCCAATGGTTTCGGCTGCGGTCTCACCCGCTGCTTCAAGGAAGACGTCGGGTTTGCGCAGCCCGAGATCTTCGAAGAAGATTCCATTGAGTTCATAGTCATAATTCTGGCCAGTATGCACAATCAAATGATCGCACTGCCTGTCCAGAGCCGCCATGACCCGCGACAAGCGGATAAGTTCGGGCCGAGTGCCGACGATGGTGACAACTTTGAGTTTGGTCATTGAAAACGTCCTGTCCTGATGAAATGCGGCTGCTACTCTCACACGTGCAAAGCCCGCGCCACCGTATCCGGCCTTTCGCGGTCAAAGAGCTCGTTGGCCCAGAGCATGCAGATCAGTTCTTCCCCGCCGATATTGGTGATGTCGTGGCTCCAACCGGGCACAGTGTCGACTATCAGCGATTGTTCTGCCGATGTCTCGATGCTGTGCGTTTCTTCGGTATCCATATTTTGAAACCTGAACCGCGCCCTGCCCTTGAGCACTAGGAATTTCTCTGTCTTGGTGTGGTGATAATGCCCGCCGCGCGTAATTCCCGGCCCGGCGGTGAAGAAGCTGAATTGCCCCGAATGCTCAGTGCGCAACATTTCGGCGAAAACCCCACGTCCGTCGCCGTGACTTGTGACGGGATAGGCAAAGTCACTAACAGGCAGATAGCTGAGATAAGTCGCATAGAGCGCTCGCCCCAGCCCGGTCCCTGTCTCGCCCAAAGTATGAGTTTTCCGGATGGCGCGATAGGCGTGCAACTGATCGGCGAGACCCTGAAGCGTGATGCGGTATTCTGGTGTGATCGTGGTGATTTGCGCCCCATCGCCAGGGGCCGCAAGCCAGGACATCCAGCCATCGATCGCATCATCGACATGGACCAGCCGGAGCTCGGCATCGGCTTTGTTGATCGTGATGGGTATGTCGCGGGCAATGTTGTGACAGAACGTGGCCACAACCGAGTTGTAATCAGGGCGGCACCATTTCCCAAACACGTTGACCAGCCGGCAAATGTTGACCGGCGCGCCGGTTTCTTCCGCTAGCGCGCGAATGTGATCCTCGGCGGCGCGTTTGGTGCGCCCATAGGGCGTGTCACGGTCCACCTGTATGGTGGATGCAGCAATCACCGGCACAGCACCGGGCCGCATGCGCAATAGCGCGCAGAGCCGCGCAGTGTAGTGGTCATTGATCGCATCGAACTCGGCGTCTGTGTCGGGGCGATTAGCCCCGGCCAGATGCACCACCGCCTGCGCTTGTTTTGCCATGGCTGCCAGATCGGCATCATCGGTGTCGCGTGTGGCACCGAGCACTTTGTGACCGGCCTCGGTCAGGCGCAGTGCCAGATTGCGGCCGATGAACCCGGCCGCGCCAGTTATCAGAATGTCCATCTCATACCTCCGGGTCGGCCATCTCGCCGGCCAGTGTGGCTCGAATGTAGGGAACCTGTAACAACAGTTGCTTCATCCCCTCGACATCAAGGCGGTGCCTATTTTCTGACGTGTAATCGACCGCCTCGCTGATCACGCTCTCGCCACTCTCTACGTATTTGCCGTAATTCAGATCGCGCATGTCGGCTGGGGTCCGGTAATACTCTTCCAAGTCCTCTGCCTTGGCCATCTCTTCGCGTGACAGCAGGGTTTCATGTTTCTTTTCGCCATGGCGTGTGCCCACGATATGAACCGGATGATCGGGTTTTTCGAACAGTTCCAACAACGCCTTGACAAGGACCTCAATGGTCGCGGCCGGAGCCTTTTGCACCAAAATATCCCCTGCCACTCCGTGCTGATACCCGTAAAGCACCAGATCGACGGCATGATCGAGTGTCATCATGAAGCGGGTCATGTCTGGGTCTGTAATTGTCAGCGGCTCGCCGGCTTGGATCTGGCGCACGAACAGGGGAATGACGGATCCTCGCGAGGCCATAACATTACCATAACGCGTGCAGCAGACTGTCATGCGATCAGAATCGATCGAGCGGGCCTTGCCGACGGCGACCTTCTCCATCATCGCCTTGGATGTCCCCATTGCGTTGATAGGATAAACCGCTTTGTCAGTGGATAGGCAAATCATGCGCTTCACACCAGAGCGATGGGCTGCATCGATGGCGTTCGCTGTGCCCAACACATTGGTATAAACCGCTTCCAGCGGAAAGAACTCGCAAGAGGGGACCTGCTTCAGCGCAGCGGCATGAAATACGAAGTCGACGTCATGCATTGCATCCATCAGGCTGTCGCGATTACGCACATCGCCAAGAAAGAACTTGAGCTTGTCGCTGCGATAGCGCTTGCGCATATCGTCCTGTTTTTTCTCGTCCCGGCTGAAAATGCGAATTTCGCGGACGTTAGAATCAAGAAAGCGGCGCAGCACGGCGTTGCCGAAACTGCCGGTGCCGCCAGTGATCATTAGTGTGACATCATCAAGCATGGAGGGGTCCTTTCGAGAACTTGGAAAAAGGGTTCGTGGGCAATAAGGGGTGATGGTCCGCTGGCCAATTCAGGCGTCCTGCCGTTTCACCTCGTCCTTGGCCCAGGCCATGTATTGCGCCAGGCCTGGCTCCATGGCGACCATGGGCTCATCGCCGAAACCGTCAAGTGCAGCCGATATGTCCGCTAGACTATGCGCTACGTCCCCGGCCCGTTCCGGGCCATGCTGGATCGTGACCAGCGAGTTGGCATATTTATTCACCGCATGCGCAAGATCCAGTATCCGCATCTTGGTGCCGCTGGCGATGTTGAATGCGCCCGAGGTGCCTCGGTTTTTGGCCGCCTTCAGGTTGGCCTGTACGACATCATCAACGTGAACGAAATCGCGGGTCTGCATCCCATCGCCGAAAATGGTGATCGGCTCGCCGCGCAGTGCCCGGAAGGCGAAGATTGGGATCACGTTGCCATAGGCGTCGAACCTTTGGTTTGGGCCAAAGACGTTGTAGTAACGCAGGCAGATCGCCTCGAGCCCGTAAACATGGGCAAAGGCCAGTGACATCTTTTCAGTATAGAGTTTGGAGACGCCATAGGGGGTCAAGGGCTCGATTGGGTGGCCCTCGTCGATCGGAATCGTCTTGAGTTCCCCATACAACCCGGCCGAGGAAGCTGCGACGATCTTGCGCACACCCGCGGCTCGCGCGGCCTCCAGCACCGTCAGCGTGCCATTGACGTTTATTGCGGTGTCTTCGTCAGGGTAATCAATCGATCGCTTGTTTCCAACCGAAGCCGCGAGATGAAAAATGACCTCGCATCCTGACATCGCGCGCGCCACCGTTTCTGGGTCGCGGATGTCGCCCTTGATGAAATGCGCCTCGGGCAGTGCCTCGAGGTTTACGGCATAGCCCGAGCTGAGGTCATCGAGTATCGTCACCTCGGCTCCCTCCCGCAGCAGGGCCGCAGAGATGTTCGACCCGATAAACCCCGCGCCGCCGGTTACTAGTGCTTTCATATTGAAAATGCCTTTCTATTCGATGTCTTTTGTGAGCTGTCGATCAATGCCCCGAGCGTAGACACATGCGCTCGATAGGAGAAGGCAACCATAGCCTCTTCCCGTGCGGCGTCTCGCATCGCATGCCGTGCGGTACGTACCGAGGCCAGTGCCCGGGTCAAGGCCGCACCCAGGGCCGCGCGCGTCGGTTCAGCGCAAACTAGTCCGGTTTCGCCATCGCGCAGATGGTCAGAAAGGTCGCTCGTCAGGTTGGTTATAACTGGCGTGCCCAAGGCCAAACTTTCGACGAATTTCGTTGGAAAGCCATGGGTCGACACCCGGTTCACGCTCCGCAAAAATACCGTGAAATCCGCCTGCCCGACGATCTCTGTCGAGCGGGCATGGCTGACCTGGCCATGAGCGCGCAAGGCATCGGGGATGAGGCCGCCGCGCTTCTTCAGAGGCGCGCGAGCGCGCAGCTCTTCCTCGCTCATGCCGGCGATGTCGAGCACCACGCTGCGCGCGCCGCAATCGAGAACGCTTTCGATCACGATATCGATCAGATCCTTGCGCCCCGGCGAACCCGAATATGCAAGTCGCAGCGGAGCGTCGGGGTCATCCAATGGGGTTTGCGGCATAATGTCGTCGGGGTCGAAAAGTGGCGGCACCCGGCCAACAGGCAGTCCTTTGGCTCGGTAATAGCCCTCAAGTGCCCGGCTGATCGCCACCACCCCATCCAGCCGCGGAATCAGCACTCGCATCGCGATCTCGGTGTTCCACAAATAGGGCGAGGCCAGAAAATTAGACACAGTTGGGGCGGTATACCACTCGACCGCATCGAACAGCAGCGCAACACCGCGCCGCCGCGCCCAGCGGATAAATTGCAGCAAATAAGGCGTGTAGCCCGAATACAAGATCACCGCGTCGGGCATGTCGGGCTGCGCGTTCAGCCACTGGCGGCTGCTCGCGCCCATCAGCGCATAGCGCGCATAGCGCAGCGCCTTAGGCAGATGTTCGGCGTCGCGTTCATTGGTGCTGACGCATCGAATACCCGGTGCCACATCAAACATGCACCCTTGCGCATCGGGCGGTTGCCCTGACACGATCACCACGTCATAACCTGCCGCAACCAGCGCCTTGGCATTGCCCAGAATGCGCCGCGCTGCCGCGCCGCCTTCTGGAAAAGCGACCGGGCCGACATAGGCGATCCAGGGGCGGCGAGCACTCATAGTTTCGCCGCCGTGCCGCGCAATCGCCGCAGAATGCCGTCAATGAACGCACGCTCGTCGGCGCGCGCAGCCAGCCAATACACAGCCAGACCAAAGATCACCGTATAGCCAAGCCCACCCAGCAGCAGCGCGTTCCACCCTTGGGGTAGATAGCGCTCGGCCCACAGGCCCAGCCCACTCAGAACCACTGCAATCGGCACGATACCCTGTGCGGTTTCCAACCAGTAGCGCCCCATTTCCATGCCGACCCGCATTTTGAGCAGCACAGCAATCAGGAGATACCCAATAAACACCGCGATTCCAGTGCTAATGGCCGCACCGAGAACCCCCCACATTTGCAGCCCGGGCTGCAGCTTCAGCAGCTCTCATTCTCGCATGATATACAGCAGCACGCGCAGCACCAGCTGTCAGCAGCAGGCACATGCGCTGCAGCACAGGTG
>JAGXHD010000190.1 GCA_024636395.1 Sulfitobacter sp. | reverse complement strand
GTCCAATCGCGAACGGGTGATGGACCCGGTCACGGCCTACCAGCTCACCTCGATGATGCAGGGCGTTGTGGAGCGGGGAACCGCGCGCAGCTCCGTTAATCTGCCAGTGCCCACGGCAGGCAAGACGGGTACGACCAACGATTCCAAGGACGTCTGGTTTGTTGGATTCACCTCCAACATTGTGGCTGGCTGCTATATCGGCTATGACCAGCCGCGCAGTCTGGGGAGCGCGTCAGGCGGCGGCATGTGCGGTCCGGTGTTCCAGCGGTTCATGTCCAAGGCCGTAGAGAAATACGGTGGCGGCAAATTTGCCGTTCCCGAAGGTTGCGAGTTCATCAACATCGACCGCTTCACAGGTGCGCGGCTGAGCGACGATGCCACCGGAGCCAACGTGGTGTCGGAGTGCTTCCGCGAGGGCGAGTTCATCAACTTCGGGATCACCTTCGATGGTGGCTTTGCCATGGGTGCGGATTTGCCGCTGGTCGAGGAAGTGGGTGGCCAGCAGGCCCGCGAAGTTACGACCTCGACCGGCAAAAAGGCCATCGTTGGACCCAAAGCCGCGTTCGGCACGCTCAGCTCGGGTGGTTTGTACTAAGCAGTGACCTTGCCCGTGCGCGGGCGCTGGTCTATCACATGGGCGGCCCTTGCCTCGGCGTGGGCCGCTCTTTCATTTCAGGACTGAACATGCGCGCAGAAGTACAAAGCACCGTCGATAAAATCCGCAAATCCGTGGAGCTTCTGGCCCAGCGGCTCAACGTGGAAACGGCGCCCTACCGGCTGGAGGAATTCAACGCGCGGGTCGAGGATCCGACCTTGTGGGACGATCCGGAAGCTGCCCAGAAGCTGATGCGCGACCGTCAGGCGCTGGTGGATGCGATGGCCGTGCACGACGGGATCGCCACGGATCTGCAAGACAACATCGATCTGATCGAGTTGGGCGAGATGGAAGACGATGCCGAAGTCGTGGGGGAAGCTGAACAGGCGCTGTTCAAGCTGGCCAAAACCGCCGCTCAGAAAGAGCTGGAGGCGCTGCTGGACGGTGAGGCGGATGCCAACGACACGTTTCTGGAGATCAATTCGGGAGCGGGGGGCACCGAGAGCTGCGACTGGGCCAATATGCTGGCGCGGATGTATGTCCGCTGGGCTGAAAAGAAGGGCTATACCGTCGAGTTGCAGGCCGAGAGCCCTGGCGAAGAGGCGGGCATCAAGTCGGCTTCCTACAAGATCAGCGGACATAATGCCTATGGCTGGCTCAAATCCGAGAGTGGCGTGCACCGGCTGGTGCGTATTTCGCCGTTCGATAGTGCTGCCAAGCGGCACACGTCGTTCACATCCGTGAAGGTCTATCCAGTGGTCGACGACAACATCGAGATCGAAGTAAACCCCTCCGATATCCGCATCGACACCTACCGCAGCTCGGGCGCGGGTGGCCAGCACGTCAACTCCACTGATTCTGCCGTGCGCATTACGCACCATCCTACCGGGATCGTTGTCACAAGCTCCGAGAAATCGCAGCACCAGAACCGCGACATTGCCATGAAGGCACTTAAATCCCGCCTCTACCAGATGGAGCTCGATAAACGCTCTGCGCTGGTCAACGAGGTGCACGAGAACGCGGGCGATGCGGGCTGGGGCAACCAGATACGCTCTTACGTGCTGCAGCCCTACCAGATGGTCAAGGATCTGCGTACCAACCACGAGACATCCGATACCAAGGGTGTCCTCGACGGGGATCTGGACGGGTTCATGGGCGCTACGCTTGCGATGGCTGTCTCTGGCAAGAGCCGGGCGCAGGCGCAGGGCGACTGATGTGGGGCGACTGGAGCCTTGATGCAATGACACTGCGCTAGGCTCTTGCGCGAGCGCGGGCTGCGCGGTCATAGTGCGGCATGGATATATTGTACATGGATGCGCTGGCCCAATCTGCCGCGCTTGAGCGTGGTGATCTGTCGTGCCTAGAGCTGATGGACGCTACATTGGCGCGGATCGACGCGGTAAACCCGGCTGTGAATGCAGTCGTAAGCCTGCGGGACGGTGACCGCCTGCGCGACGAGGCGCGCGCGGCGGACAATGCGCCGCGCAGCGGTTGGCTGCACGGGATACCCATCGCGATCAAGGATCTGGCCAATGCCGCCGGGCTGCCCACCTCGATGGGTTCGCCCCTGTTTGCCGGGCAGATCGCGGAAAGTGATGATCTGATGGTGGCTCGCCTACGGGCGGCGGGCGTGATTATCATCGGCAAGACAAATACGCCGGAATTCGGACTGGGCAGCCATACGTTCAATCCGGTGCACGGGGCCACACACAACCCTTACGGCCTCAGCAAATCTTCCGGCGGTTCTTCGGGCGGGGCGGCGGCGGCGCTGGCGACAGGCATACTCAGCGTGGCGGACGGCTCCGACATGATGGGCAGCCTGCGCAACCCGGCGGGCTGGAACAATGTTTACGGAATGCGCCCGACATGGGGCACCGTGCCGAGCGAACCCTTGGGCGACATGTTCATGCACCAGCTCTCGACCTCGGGACCCATGGCGCGCACGCCTGCAGATCTCGCAGCGCTGCTCGATACGATGACTGGCGCCGATCCGCGTCAACCGCTGAGCCGTGACAGTGCTGCAACGCTCAAAGGTATCGATGCAGCGCCCAAGGGCCTGCGCCTCGGGTGGCTGGGCGATTGGGACGGGGCCTTCCCCTACGAGGAGGGCATCGCGGAGATATCCCAAGCGGCGATGGTGCAGATGGAGGGTCTAGGCCACCAAGTTGAAAGCCTAAGCGCACCTTTCGACGCGGACGCGATCTGGCAATCATGGACCGATCTGCGGTCTTTCGCCGTGATGAGTAGCCTTGGGCCAATCTACGCGCAGGAGGACAAACGCGGCTATCTCAAGTCCGCCGCGATCTGGGAGATTGAGCGTGGCATGGCCATGTCGGCGGTGCAGGTCCAGCGCGCGAGCGCCTTGCGCTCGGATTGGTTTCGCCGCGTGACACGGCTTTTCGAGAGCGTGGATGTGTTGGTGCTGCCCTCCGCGCAGCTGTGGCCCTTCGACGGGGAGCTGGCCTATCCGGAGATGATCGCGGGGCAAGCGATGGACACCTATCACCGCTGGATGCAAGTGGTGGTGCCTGCCGGGCTGCTTGGGCTGCCGGTGGTGAATGTGCCCGTTGGCTTTGGCGCGAAAGGCCTGCCTGCGGGGATCCAGCTGATCGGGCCGCGCGGCAGTGATGGTGCACTTCTGCGGCTGGCGCAGCAGTGGCACGGCGCGACCGACTGGCCTGCCGCCCGACGGCCCGACGTGTAGGGGGCCGCTATGTCACAGCCGCGTGCGCACGGGGCGCCGACCCTTAATGCACCGACGCCCGCAGCGCTGATCGCGGCGATGCGCGCTGGCTGGCGTGATTTTCTGGCGGCACCGTGGTTCGGACTGATGGTCGCGGCGCTGTGCCTTGCGGCGGGCTGGGCGATGGTGGCCGTTACGGTCTGGGCGGGCCACACTTTCTGGCTGGTGCTGGGGGTCTTCGGTTTTCCGCTTGCGGCCCCCTTTGCGGCCTTGGGCACCTATGAGGTGTCGCGGCTTCGGGGGCTGGGAGAGCGGCCTTCGGTGGGCCGCGTGCTGCGCGTACTTTGGGCGGAGCGGGGGCGGCAGTTGCCGTTTCTGAGCGCGTTGATGATGGTAGCGCTGTTGTTCTGGTTTTTCCTCGGCCACATGATCTTCGCGTTGTTTCTGGGGCTCAAGCCCATGACGAACATCATGTCCTCTGCGGATGTATTTCTGAGCGCCGACGGGCTCATGATGCTGGCGCTCGGCTCGGGCGTGGGGGCCGGGTTTGCGCTGCTTCTCTATGCGATGTGCGTGATCGGCCTGCCCATGCTGCTCGACCGGGAGGTGGATTACGTGACCGCGATGCTGCGCAGTATCGGGTTGGTGATCGCGCATCCGGTGGTGATGATCGGCTGGGCTGCGGTGATTGCGGTGCTGCTGGTGCTCGCGATGCTGCCCGCGTTCTTGGGGCTGCTGATCGTGCTGCCGTGGCTGGGACATACCTCATGGCATGTCTATGCAGGGCTGCGGGTGGATTAATCAGCCGTCTCGCGCCCGTGGTGGACCAGTTGCGCGCGCAAAGCTGTGGCCCGCGTGTCCCCCTGTTCCAACGCGAAAACGTAAGCGTGGGTGAGAAAAAAGCACGCAGTGTCGAGATCGGGCGCGGCAGTGGCTGCCTGCGCATAAAGGCCGATCAAAGCGGCGTGGTCGCGGGCGTCATGGGCAGCGAGAAGTTGCGCGTCCAGATCGCTCATTCAGCGGCAAGGGGGGCCGCGCGGTAGCGCTCCAGCTGGGACGCGACCCAAGAGTGGAACATATGCGTCGGCCCGTCCATCGCCGCCGAGAAGCGACCGCCGTCGAAGCCTGCCGCATGGCGGCCCCGCTGCATCCCCTCGACCACGAATATATCCTCCTCGAACACTTCCTTCCACTGGGCGGTGTTGCGCGCGCGCAGTTCCGCATCTGTGCCTGCAGCGGCGTAATAGAGATGGACATGCTCGACCGTGCGCTCCGGCCCTTGCGGGGCAAGGATGATGGCAAAGGCATGATCGCGGTGCACTCCCAGCAGGACATTGGGATAGGCGGTGACATATTCCGCCGCCGTGTCCCATTTGGAGCTGAGATCGGCGAAGTCGGCAAAGCTTTTGCCGTTCTCATCCTTCAGCTGGCGATAGACCAGCGTGCCTTGACCGGAGAAGGCGCCGGGCTGCTCGATGTGATAGTGATCCTCCAGCCGCGAATAGCTGTTGAGGCCGGGATGCACCCAAGGCAGATGATAGCTCTCGCAGAAGTTCTCAACGGCGAGCTTCCAGTTGCAATTTACTGCCAACTCGAAGCGGCTGTCGGCACCGCCGTGGTGCAGGGGAACGTTGAATTCCGCCCAGCGGGCGAGCAGATCTGCATTGGCCTGCTCGAAGGGGGGTGCGGTGCCTGAGATATTGATCCAGACGACGTCCATCCATACATGGCTGCGCACTTCGATGAGGCCGAGCAGGTTTTTGTCTATCCCTTCATGGGTGTTACGGCCCGGACCGCCCACATGCGGCGTGCTCACGAGCTTGCCGCTCGTGGAATAGCACCACGAATGATAGGGGCAGCGGATCGCGCCCTCGATCTTGCGGGGTACCTCGACAAGTATCATGCCACGGTGGCGGCAGATGTTCTGGAACACGCGCAGGGTGCCGGCACTGTCGCGCACTAGGAGAAGGGGCATGTCCATGAAGGTTATGGGTTTCGCATCGCCCGCTTCGGGCACGTCCGCGCCTACGGCGAGGCCAGCCCAACTGTCGAACAAAACGGCTTGGCGCTCTTCGGCGAACACGCCTGCGTCAGTGTAATGGGCATTGGGCAGACCGTTGGCCGTTGCGGTGGGGCGGCGCACGGTGCTGAGATCGGTTGGGGGCATGGGGCTCTCCTGCAGTCAGGAGAATCGTAGCACCGCGCACGCTGGCTTGCGCATCTCAGAAGCGACTTGGAATGATCAGGCGCGACATGGTGGTGCGCGGCCCCTTAAGGGGCCAGCGCCGCTCAGGTTCCGCGTGACAGGGCCGCGACGCCGGTGCGTGCCACGTCGATCAGGCCCAGCGGTCGCATCAGATCGGCGAAAGCGTCGATTTTCTCCGGCGCGCCGGTGATTTCGAATACAAAGCTTTCCAGCGTGCTGTCGACCACGTTTGCGCGGAAGATATCGGCAAGACGCAGTGCCTCGACCCGCTTGTCACCGGTGCCCGCGACCTTGAACATCGCCAGTTCGCGCTCCACGCTTGCGCCCTCCACGGTGAGGTCATGCACCTCGCGCACCGAGATGATCCGACCCGTCTGGGCCTTGATCTGCTCGATCACCTGCGGTGTGCCGCGCGTGACGATGGTGATGCGGCTCAGGTGTCCGGTGTGGTCCACTTCGGCGACGGTGAGGCTGTCGATGTTATAGCCGCGCCCCGCGAACAGGCCGATGACGCGCGCCAGAACGCCCGGCTCATTCTCGACCAGCAGCGCGAGGGTATGACGCTCCACCACGTCCGAGAAATTGGGGCGCAGGTTGTAGGCGGAATGGGAGTTCGCGCCTTTCTTGATTTTCAGGGCTGACATCAGTTTTTATCTCCAGTGTGCGCCAGCGCATCTTCGGCTGCACGCAGGTCTTCGATTTTCTTTGCGGTGGCCATGAACTCGATCAGCGCGATGAGTTTGGCCAGAATGAATTGGGCAATGAGCACCCCGACGAGCCAGAGGCCGGCCGATAGCAGATCGGCACCACCCCAGAAGTAGAGACCGAACGGCACCAGCCACAAACCGTAGGCGGCATAGAGCACCACGGTCGAGGACAGCTGCCACCATCTCGGCATCAGCACGGCGGGGGAGTGCTCTGTCATGGTCTAAACCAGCACCTTTCCCTCTGCATCAATCGCTGTGCTCGTATCGACTTCGCCCATGATCATTTCGTTATGCGCTTTGCCGCTCGGGATCATCGGGAAACAGTTTTCGTGCTTGGTCACCAGACAGTCGAAGATGACCGGACCCTTGTAGGTCAGCATTTCCACGATCGCATCGTCGAGCGTATCCGGATCGGAGCACAGGATGCCCTTTGCACCGAAGGCTTCGGCAAGCTTCACGAAATCAGGCAGGCTCTCGGACCAGCTCGACGAGTAACGCTCACCGTGCAGCAGCTCCTGCCACTGGCGCACCATGCCGAGGCGTTCGTTGTTGAGGATGAACTGTTTGACCGGTAGTTTATACTGCATCGCAGTGCCGAGCTCTTGCATGTTCATCAGCCACGAGGCTTCGCCGGCCACATTGATCACCAGCGCGTCAGGGTGCGCCATCTGAACACCGATCGAGGCCGGAAAGCCGTAGCCCATGGTGCCAAGGCCGCCGGACGTCATCCAGCGGTTAGGATCCTCGAAGCCGAGATATTGCGCTGCCCACATCTGGTGCTGGCCGACTTCGGTACAGATGTAGCGGTCGTATTTCTTGGTCAGCTCCTCCAGGCGCGTCAGCGCATATTGTGGTTTGATAACAGCGCCTTTCTGTTCGAACTTAAGGCAATCCACGGCGCGCCACGCCTCGATATGCTTCCACCATTTGGCCACTGCCTCGGAGTTGGTCTTGCGCCCGCGCGATTTCCAGACCTTCAGGAGATCCTCGAGCACGTGGCCCACATCGCCCATGATCGGGATATCGACGCGGATAACCTTATTGATCGAGCTGGGATCGATGTCGATATGCGCTTTTTTCGAATTCGGGCTGAATT
>JAGXHD010000189.1 GCA_024636395.1 Sulfitobacter sp. | reverse complement strand
GGTATATCCACCGCCTCCACCACCGCCTCGATGAGCCGCAGAGCATGGTCGGGCGTTTTCATCAGCGCAGAGCCCGAGGCGCCTTGCGTCACCTTTTTGGCAGGACAGCCCATGTTGATATCTATGATCCGGGCGCCCTGTCCGGCGATCATGCGCGCGGCCTCCGCCATCGGCCCGGCCTCGCGACCCGCGATCTGGACAGACGTGCCTTCGACGCCCAACCCCAGTTCCGCTTTCTCGCGCGTACCGGGCCGCGCGGTGAGCCATTCGCCCGAAGCGATCATTTCCGATACCACGAGGCCCGCACCAAAGCGCGCCACGAGGCTGCGGGTCGGCAGATCGGTGATGCCGGCCATCGGGGCCAGAAAAACAGGTGGCGTCAGGTCCAGAGGGAATACCATGGGTTGGGTGCTTAATCCTTGGGCAACTGCTGCATTACTATCCCAAACCAATCGAGTAGACAATGAATAGCCAGCATATTAGGCAGTAACACCGGGTGTTACCGCCTAAAAAATAAGCATATCGTTGGTAGGTCCGGTGAAGCAGTCGCATTGCACCCGACGTGTTGATTTTCTAGAAAGGTGGTGGCGGCATGAAGCAGCCCGCTGAAAGAGAGCCCGCGATGCATACCTGTGCCCTGATTGTTGCTGCCGGCCGCGGAACACGCGCGGGCGGGCCCCGCCCCAAACAATGGCAAGCGTTGGCGGGTATGCGTGTGATCGATCATACAGTTTTGGCCTTTTCGCAGCATCCTCGCGTGGCGCAAATCGCCATCGTGCTACATGCGGACGACATGGTGGAGGCGGCTTGTTTCGAGGCGCGCGGTATCACGGTTACCGCCGGAGGCGCCGAGCGGAGCCAGTCGGTGCGTGCGGGCCTTGCAGTTCTGCCGCCGTGCGATGCCGTTCTTATCCACGATGCGGCGCGTCCCTGTGTGTCTGCCCGTGTAATCGACGATGTACTCGCCGGGCTTGAAAGTTATGACGGAGTTGCACCCGGCCTGCCTGTGACTGATGCGCTTTGGACAGGCAGCGGTGGTGTGGTAACCGGCGTACATGACCGGAGCGCCCTTTTTGCTGCACAGACGCCGCAGGGTTTCAGACGTCACGCAATCATTGCCGCCCATACCACCTACAGCGGTGATGCGGCGGATGACGTGGCCGTTGCGCGCGCCTGCGGACTGGAGGTTGCCATCACCGCAGGTGACGCAGATAACATCAAAATCACAACCCCGGGCGATTTCGCCCGTGCGGAAGCGATTTTGCAGACCCGTAAGGAACAAACGATGGATATCCGCACCGGCAACGGATTTGACGTACACGCCTTCGGGCCCGGCGATCATGTGATGCTATGTGGGATCAAAATTCCCTACGAGCGCGGGCTGGTGGGCCATTCGGATGCGGATGTAGGTTTGCATACACTGACGGATGCAATCTACGGTGCCTTGGCAGCGGGCGATATTGGCACGCATTTTCCGCCCTCCGATCCGCAGTGGAAGGGCGCCGAGAGCCATATCTTTCTGCGCCACGCGGCGCAAATGGCGCGGGAGCAGGGATTTACCCTCACCCACGTCGATTGCACGTTGATATGTGAGCATCCAAAAGTCGGGCCGCATGCGGGCGACATGCGAACGGTCGTGGCAGAGATGATCGGGATCGATGTGGCGCGCGTCTCGGTCAAGGCGACCACCTCCGAGCGTCTGGGCTTTACCGGACGCGGTGAAGGCATCGCTTGTATGGCCACCGCCACACTGGTGAAATCATGAAGCCCGGCGCGCTGCCGCGCCTGATCGGCACGGTGATGGGCGTGGGCTACATCCGCCCTGCCCCTGGCACTTGGGGATCGCTCGTGGCGCTGCCCTGGGCGTGGCTTTTGCACGTTGTGGGAGGCATGCCATTGCTGGTGCTGGCGATCGGGGTGGCCTTCGTTATGGGCTGGTGGGCCACGTCTAAGATGACCGCAGGCAGCACGGACCATGATCCCTCCGAGATCGTCATTGACGAAGTCGTGGGCCAGTGGATCGCCCTGCTGCCGCTCGCCATCGCAAGCTGGCGCATGGGCATTGATATCACGGTGATGTGGCCAGGCTGGATCGCCGCTTTCTTCCTGTTCCGCCTCTTCGACATCTGGAAGCCCCTGCTGGTCGGCTGGGCGGACCGGCGCGGCGATCCGCTGGGCGTCATGCTCGACGACGTGATCGCGGGCGTTTTCGCTGCGATCGGCGTCGTGGTACTCGCGGGGCTTGCTCATGCGGTCTGAGATTCTGGAACTGGCGCGCGCCCGTGGCGTGATAATCGCCACAGCCGAGAGCTGCACAGCAGGTATGGTTGCCGCAGCACTCACCGATCTGGCGGGGTCCTCCGCCGTGTTCGAACGCGGCTTCGTCACCTATTCCAACGCGGCCAAAATGGAGATGCTCGGGGTGAAGCCCGCCACGCTGGATAAACATGGTGCGGTCTCCGAAGAGGTTGCGGCGCAGATGGCGATGGGCGCGCTACGCGTCAGCGCAGCACAGGTTGCCGTTTCGCTTACAGGGATCGCGGGGCCTGGCGGATCGGAGCACAAGCCCGAAGGCCGGGTGTGTTTCGGTGTCGCGGGACCGCTGGGCTGCACGATTGAAACGGTTGATTTCGGCGCATTGGGCCGCGATGCGGTGCGGTTGGCGGCGCGTGATCATGCACTGGAGCTTCTGCGCGGTGCGCTGCTTGCACTGCCGCCCCTCTAGCTTTCTGGGGTGGCATCCGCGAAACAGGCTGTCACCGCCTCAAGATTACTGCCAGTGGCGGCCTGCCAAAGCGCATCGGCCCGCGGGGCGCCCAACAACGCATTGATCTTCATGCGCAGCTTGATACTGCGCGCTTCCAGTGTCATCGGCGCGAGCAGATCATGGCGCAGACGGCGGACTTCGCCCGACACCGTGGTGAGCGTCACCAGGGACTGGGTCTCGCTCAAACTCTCATCTTCGACCACTTCGACGCGCTCCCGCAGCGCGATGATCGACTTGTCTCGCGCCAGATCATCGCTGAAATTCGCAATCGCGCCTGTCCTGTGGCCCAGAAGTGTCATGGCGGCGGTATGGGCATAGCTGAATTTGACCTCCAGCCCCGTTTTGGGCGCCGCGATGTTGCACACGCTCATCCAGCGCGGGTGTGTGCGGATCTTGACCACGGCGATGCGCTCGGCCTCCAGATCGACCCCTGCCAACGCTTCGAGCATGGCATGCAATCCGTGACAACAGGCGTGATACTTGTGGCTGATCGTGTTGATCTGCCATTCCTTGCGCGGCATCTTGATCTCAGCACCCTCGCCGTGGTGCGTGGCCCCGAACCCCAGCGGGCCCTCCAGACCGTGCTGTGCCGCCGTCATGCCCGCCTGCGCCCAAAGAGCGGCCTCTACCCCCGTGCGTGCGGCCAGTCCCGCGTTGAGCGGCTTCGCCATCGTGCCGAATTGCGCCTTCACGCCCGACGCCATGGAGGCGCATAGGCCAAGGGCGTTGCGAGTTTGATGTTTGTCCAGCCCCAACAGCCGGGCCGCAGCGAGTGTAGCGCCGAAAGCCCCTGCCGTGGCGGTCTGGTGATAGCCGACCTGGTAGTGGGAGCGCCCAAGCCATATGCCGGTGAGAATTGACGCCTCGACCCCGATCGTGGCGGCATCGACCGCGTCCGTGAGCGGGGTATCCAGCGTTTGCGCAAGGGCCACGACGGCGGGCGGAACGGCGACGGAAGGATGCCCGATATGGGCGAAATGCGTATCGTCATAATCAAGCGCGTGGCTCAGGGTGCCGTTGAGCAGTGCCGCGGCTGCAGCCCCGAGTGCTCCCCCGCCGAATACTTGCGCGGGCCCGTCCTCGACCCGCTGGGCGCGCGCAAACGCGGCGAATTCAGGCTCCATCGCGCCTGCGATGCCGCAGGCCGCCCAGTCAAAAAGCGACAGACGCATCATCGCAGCGGCAACTTCGGGCACCTCCGCAGTGGCGAATTTCACAAGCTGGTCCGTAATTCCCATCGTGCTCTCTCCCGACATCTTTCAGATCGGGCTAGCCGTACAATGCTTGGGCACGCTTCTCAAACGCTTTGACGACCCGCTGCATTGCCTCGTTGAACACCACGCCTATGATCTTTTGCAAAACGCGATTGCGAAACTCGAAATCTACAAAGAAATCAACCTCGCAGCCCCCATCCACATCGCGGAACGCCCAGTTGGATTTCATGTATTTAAAGGGTCCATCGAGGTATTCGGTGTCAATCTTCTTTGGCTCGGGCCAAAGGACAACGCGCGACGTGAATCGCTCGCGAAAGACCTTGAAAGAGATGACCAGATCCGCATCCATCACGGTGTGATCGCCCTTGTCGTCGACGGATTTTATCCGCGCCGCAGCAGTCCATGGCAGGAATTTGGGATAATCGCCGACATCCGCAACCAGATCATACATCTGTTGCGCCGTGTAGGGCATCTTGCGGGTCTCGGAATGTGTGGGCATTGATTTCCTAGGCTCATTTGCGTAGCGCTGTATCAAAGCCCGCGGAGGGGCACAATCAAGAGGTGGCTATGCCTACGCGACCTTATGTCATAGAGCAAATGATCTCCGCGAAATCCATCGCAGCCCGGGTCGAGGAGCTCTGCGTGGAGATCCAGCGCGAGTTTGCAGATACCGATAAACTGGTGGTGGTGGGCCTGCTGCGCGGCAGTTTCGTGTTCATCGCCGATCTGGTACGCGAGCTCGATCTGCCGATCGAGGTCGATTTTCTGGAGGCGTCAAGCTACGGTAATGGCACGGAAAGCACCCGGGAGGTGCGCATTCTCAAGGACTTACGCGGCGGCATTGAGGGACGCGACGTGCTGCTGGTTGAGGATATTGTCGACACCGGGCACACGCTGTTTCATGTGACCGGCATGTTGCGGGCGCGCAAGCCTGCGCGCCTCAAGACCGTCGCTCTGCTCGACAAACCCTCGCGCCGCGAGGTGGATCTGCGGGCCGATCACATCGGCTTCGAAATACCGGACGAGTTCGTCGTCGGCTACGGCATTGATTTCGCACAGCGTAACCGCAATCTGCCCTATATCGGCAAAGTCAGATTTACCGGGGAGGCTTGAAATGCTGGGGATCATTCATCTGCTCAGAGCGAAGCGATGGGTCCAAAATCCCCCCTCGGCAAAGCGCGTCAAGCTGGTATTCGCCGTGATTGCGGCAGCGCTGGTTGTCGTGGGGCTGGAGTGGCTGGGCCTGTGGCCTGACTGGGCACAGGCAGAGCGGATCCCGCGCGGGATCGTGCGATAGTCGACCGCGTTGATCACATCTGTGCGACCTGAGACAAACAAAAGTTGACGTAGAGTGAAACTACTCCGAATGTGGACACTAGGACATTCTTAGGAGCACGCGATGACCTTCTTCTCCAGACCGATATGCATAGTTGCACTGGGATCCGCCCTCGCGGCTACTACTGCGTTTGCCGCGGG
>JAGXHD010000188.1 GCA_024636395.1 Sulfitobacter sp. | reverse complement strand
GTGGGCTCGGAGATGTGTATAAGAGACAGGTAAAGATGTAGGCCCGCAACAGCTCGATACCCGCCCAGCAGGGGACCAGCAGCCAAGCCTCCGGCGAAATACGTCGCGCACCCCAGAAGGCGACGCTCCAGAAGACCGCCCCGCCTGCCGCCATCAGGATCACGGCGAAAGGTGCCATCCAGCCGTGGCGAGCAGCATCCACGAGGAAAGGCGAGATGATCCAGTGAAGGGTGATCGCAAAATAGGCAAAACCTACCCAAAAGCCTACGGCCGCTGTGGCGCGTGCCGTTTGGGCCCTACCACCAAGATAAAGCGCGAGCGCCAACCCGCCGAGCATCAGGACCGGCACATCAAAAGGCGCTTGCCCCATGGCCGCCACCGCCCCCGCAAGAAAAGGCAACAGCACAGCCTTGATCCGCTGGTTCATGGCGTAGGCGAGCCGTTCATCCGGACGCGCAGCCGCTTGATACGGCGCGGATCGGCATCCATGACCTCGAATTCGGGGCCGTCGGGATGAACGACGACTTCACCACGCGCGGGGACACGGCCAGACAGCATCACGACCAGCCCTCCGAGCGTGTCGATCTCTTCTTCGTCCACGTCGTCATGATCGGTGAGCGATTGGCCCACCTCGTTTTCGAAATCCGATAGGGGCGTTTTCGCCAAAGCGAGGTATTGGCCGGGTTTCTCCTCAGACCAGTACACACCCTCATCCACGTCGTGTTCGTCCTCGATCTGCCCGATGACCTGTTCAATCAGATCCTCAATGGTCACCAAACCGTCCACCCCGCCATATTCGTCGATCACCAGCGCCATATGCCGTCGCTCGGCCTGCATCTTGGTGAGCAAAACGCCGATCGTCATCGATGGCGGCACATAAACCAGCGGGCGCACCATCTCGCCCAGATCAAAATTCTTGGCCTTGCCGTTAAAGCCGAATTGCAAGGCCAGATCCTTGAGGTGGGCAAGGCCCACTGGGGTGTCGAGAGTGCCGTCATAGACCGGCAGGCGCGTGAGCCCGCTTTCTTTGAACACATCCACAAGCTCGTCCATCGTCGAGGTCACAGACACAGCGATGATATCGGCCTTGGGGATCATCACATCATCCACCCGCATCCGGCGCAGGTTACCCATCCCGGTGGTGCCCCGCTCCCCGCCACTGGTGGCGAGATCCTTTGTCTCGTCATTGTCCGAGGGGCTGAGTGCTTCGATTACGCGGCTAAAAAAGCCGCTTTTCGCAACATCCGCATCACCTGTCGCACTGTGGTCATTTGTTTGGGTTTGATCCTGCGCGCTCTGCGCAGCAGTAGAGTGTCCGTCGGTGTCGCCCATTGGGTCCTGTCTTTGGAATTGGCAGCCCTATTGGGCCCCTGTAATCGTTTCATGCACCGTATATGGGTCATCCAGTCCTAAATTGCCAAGAATTTCGACCTCAAACCGCTCCATAAGCGCTGCATCGCCTTCTGTTTCATGATCATAGCCCAACAAATGTAGTGTGCCGTGCACAATCAAGTGAGTCAGATGCACTTCGAGAGGCTTGGCTGATTCGCTAGCCTCGCGCGCGCAGGTGTCATAGCTCAGAGCTATATCGCCCAGCTCGATCACCCCATCGAAGCCCCATTCGGGAGCTGGTGGCGCAAGCCCTTCGGCCTTCGGCGCCAACGGTTGCGCGGGCCAGCTCAGAACATTCGTAGCTGCAGCTTTGCCCCGGAAATCCGCATTGAGTGAGGCGATGCGGGCGTCGTCGCAGGCCAACAGTGTGATCTCGCAGGCTTCCGGTTCAAGCTTCATGTGGCGCAGCGCAGCATCCACAGCGCGCCCGGCCAACGCTGTCAGCTGTACCTCGTCCCACGCGCGGGCCTCGATGACGATGTCGAGCGTCTTCACCGGTCGCGATTGAGCGCGCGCTCCGCCTCGGCCTCGTAGGCTTCGATGATGGCAGCGACAAGAGGGTGGCGCACCACATCCTTGGAGGTGAAATAACTGAAGCTGATCTTGGGGATATGCTTGAGCATCCGCTCCGCATCCGCGAGCCCGGATGCCTGCCCGCGCGGCAGATCGATCTGGGTGCGGTCACCTGTGATCACCATACGCGACCCCTCGCCCAACCGCGTCAGAAACATCTTCATCTGCATCGCTGTCGCGTTCTGCGCCTCGTCGAGCACGACGAACGCATTGCTAAGCGTACGCCCGCGCATGAACGCCAGAGGTGCAATCTCGATGGTTTTCTCCTCGCGCAGCTTCGCCAGCTGCTTGCCCGGCAGAAAATCATTCAGCGCATCGTAGAGCGGCTGCATGTACGGATCGATCTTTTCGTCCTGCGTGCCAGGCAGAAAGCCCAGGCGCTCTCCAGCTTCCACGGCCGGACGACTGAGGATGATCTTGTCTACTTTGCCGGAAAGGAACATCGAAACGCCCACCGCGACGGCAAGGTAGGTCTTGCCCGTGCCCGCAGGGCCGATCCCGAAGGAAAGCTCATGGTTGAAAAGCGCTTCCACATAGGCTTTCTGCGCCTTCGTCCGCGGCTCGACGCGCTTTTTGCGCGTCTGGATCTCGATGCCGTGGTTAATCGGCATCTCGATCTGGTCACCCGCACGCACGCCTGTATCGACGGCTGAATTGCCCATCCGCAGGATCATATCCACATCCGCAGGCTCAACCCCCCGCCCGCCTTCCAGCCGCGCGTAGAGGGATTGCAGCACTTGCGCCGCACGCTCTGTCGCGTGAGCCTCGCCCAAGAGCGTCAAGAAATTGCCACGCCGCACGATCTGCACTTCCAAGGCCTTCTCGATCGCCGCCAGATACTGGTCGTAAGGACCGCACAGATCGATAAGCAGACGATTGTCAGGGAAATCAAGCACCGGGCCCGGAGGACCGGTTTCGGGCGTGAGCAGATCGGATGGGGGCAAGAGCGGCTTCCTTTCAGGTGATATGGTTATGAGATAGGGCGCCAGTGCGGCGAGGGCCAGTGGGGTCAGACAAAAAGGGCCGCGGTGCGCTGCACCCCGGCCCTTTTGCGTATTGTATCAGCTGTGCCAAGGTCAGATCGGATCGCCGATGATGCTGGTGGGCCACCTTTGAAATCACCTACGGTCATTGTGGGCTCTGCCACGCCGGAGCACACGGGCTTGCCGTACTTGTCCAGACGCGCGGAAAGGTACCCCTCCACACCGTCGTCGATGATCCAATGGTCGCATCCGTTGGGATCAACCCAGATCCCGGCCTGAAGCTGGCTCAAATGCTTTGTGTCGATGCCCCGGTCGAGCGTTTTGTCAGGGCCGAGTTCGCTGAAGGAGGCATCCTCACAGGCCGATACGAATGTGGCAAAAGCAACGAGCGCAGTGATTTTCAAAATGTTCATATGCGAGTTCCTCAGCGAATGCAGATGATTTCGACGCGGCGGTTCTTCGCCATGCCGGAAGCAGTTCCGTTGGATGCCGCGGGCTGTCGCTCCCCGTAGCCACGTACGTCCGCGATACGGACCCCTGCGGACTGGGCAACCTGTGCCACGGCATTCGCGCGGCGCAGCGAAAGAGCCATGTTATAATCGTCAGACGCACGGCTGTCTGTGTGGCCAGTAATGATATAGCTGACAGCGCCGGTCTTCACGAAGAAGTCCCGCAGATGTGCGGCCCCGCCTTGGGAGATCCGCGCGCTGTTCGTCGCGAAGAACTGATCGCTCTGCATCACGCCGCAAACATTTCCACGGTGGCAGACCGGTATACCCTGACGATTCGTATGCGGTGACATATAGCCCTCTGCACCGTCATCCATGACCCAGTGCTCGCACCCGTCGGGATCGATCCAGATCGTCGGAATGTACTGGCCCTTGTCACGGCCTGATTGGCTTTTTGTCTGGGCGCTCGCAGCGGCAGCTGACAGTGCAAGAGTCGCAACCAGTGCCGCCCCGGCGACAAAGCGCATCGTTTTGAAAAGTGTGTTAGCCACAGCTCTTTTCCTTATCTTGTTCCCGAGGGGACAATGCTGGTCAAACCGTTCCACAGCTCGGACCTCCCCCACCTCTCCTCACGGTAGGCAAAAGAGAGCGGTGTGGGAAGAGCTTAGTGCCATATAATGTGTCTGCACGCATAAATAGCGCAGATGTAGCATTGTAGTGTACCTAAGGGGGGCCGGACAGCAATGGATCCCGCTGCCGCATCACGGCATGAGTGCGCGGGATCCGAAAACCCGCCCGGGTAAAGGGGCGCCTGATTCTGTGGACAATTTCAGCCGCGCAGGCCTCATTTAAAGCCGCCACCGGAAGGAAACAGCGCTAGATCTCGACGGCGGTGAGCGAATTGGTCATGGCGCGGGTACAGCGCACGCGCACGACATCGCCGATCTGGGCCGTTGCATTGTCGATATGCACGGAGTGGAGATACTCCGATTTGCCGAGCATCTGGCCCGCATTGCGCCCGGCCTTCTCTACCAGCACGGATAGATCACGGCCCACCATGCTCTCTTGAATGGCGTATTGCTGGCGGGAGATCAGCGCTTGCAAGCGTTGCAGGCGCTCATCCGCTTCTACAGGATCGACCTGCGGGCGCTCGGAGGCGGGCGTGCCGGGACGCGTGGAGTATTTGAAGCTGTAGGCGTAGCCATAGTTGACCTGCGCCACCAGATCCATCGTGGCTTGAAAATCCGCCTCCGTCTCCTCGGGGAAGCCTACAATGAAATCGCCCGACATCATGATGTCTGGACGCACCGCGCGGATCCGCTCGATCAGGCGCAAATAGCTCTCGGCGGTGTGGCTGCGGTTCATCCGCTTGAGGATACGGTCAGAGCCGGATTGAACGGGCAGATGGAGATAGGGCATCAGCTTGGGCGTGTCGGCGTGGGCCGCGATCAGATCGTCGTCCATGTCGTTGGGGTGCGACGTGGTGTAGCGAATCCGCTCCAGCCCATCCACCCTACCCAACGCGCGGATCAGCTCCGCCAGCGTCATGCCCCCGTGATAGGCGTTTACGTTTTGGCCCAGAAGTGTGACCTCGCGCACCCCGCGCTCCACCAGCTCCTGCGCCTCGCGGATGATCTTGTCGGCTGGGCGCGAGACTTCCGCGCCACGGGTGTAGGGCACTACACAGAAGGCGCAAAATTTGTCGCAGCCTTCTTGAACCGTCAGAAACGCCGCCGGTGCGCGCTGCATCTTCTTTCGGCCCTTGAGATGCTCGAATTTGTCCTCTTCGGGAAAATCAGTGTCCAGCGCGGTCAGCCCTTTACGCACCCGTGCCTCCATTTGTGGCAGACGGTGGTAGGACTGTGGTCCCACTACCAAATCCACAGCAGGCTGGCGGCGCATAATCTCGGCGCCCTCGGCCTGGGCCACACATCCTGTCACGCCGATCTTGAGATCAGGGTTCAGCTCTTTGAGCGGCTTGAGGCGGCCCAGCTCCGAATAGACCTTTTCGGCGGCTTTCTCGCGGATATGGCAGGTGTTGAGCAGGATCATATCCGCATCATCCGCCCTATCAGTCTGCACATAGCCCTCAAGGCTCTCCGCCATGCGTTCACTGTCATAGACGTTCATCTGACAGCCGTATGTCTTGATGAACAGCTTTTTGGGAGGCTCAAGTTTGATCTCGGACATGGGAGCGCCTGACGGTTATCTGGTGATTGGACGTGCGCGCGGGGTAGCAGCGGCTGCGGCATCTTGCAATGCACACCGATTTAACCGATTCTGTTGCAAAACCCAATGACCCGGAAATGGAAACGCGAAAATCTGATGCACTATGCCTCGCTCGACCAGTTTTTGACCCAGCAGAAACCGCTCCTGACCAAAGGGCCGATCGCGATCGTTTTGGTGGAGGATGATGTCGAAGTGGACACCACCCTGCGCCACCACCTGCAGCAGGGATTCGTCCATGTGCTTGCGCTGATGCCCGCGATTTTCGATCTGCCCCGTGATTTGCATGAGACGGTGCACCGGGTCGATTTCGATGTGACGCGCGAGGGCGCGACCCAGATCGCCGTGAATGCGGTGATCGACGCCGCCCCGGGGCAGTGGATTTACTACTGCTACAATTCCGAGTATCTGTTCTATCCGTTTTGTGAAACACGCGCTGTCACGGAAATGCTGGCCTTTCACACCGAAGAGCGGCGTGATGCGATGCTCACCTACATCGTCGATCTTTATGCCGACGATCTGGACACCAACCCCGATGCCGTCTCGCTTGAGCGGGCGCATCTTGACCGCTCCGGCTATTACGCACTGGCGCGGCCGGATCTTGCTAACCAAGGCCACCCAAAGGACCGGCAGCTCGATTTTTTCGGCGGCCTGCGCTGGCGCTACGAAGAGCACGTGCCCGCCGCGCGCCGCAAGATTGATCGCATCGCGATATTCAAAGCCGCTCCCGGCCTTAGGCTGCGCGAAGACCACACGTTCTCGATCGAGGAATACAATACATATGCCTGCGAATGGCATCACAATCTCACGGCAACCATCTGCTCGTTCCGCACCGCAAAAGCTCTCAAGGCCAACCCCGGCAGCCGGTACGACATACACACTTTCAAATGGCACAATTCCGCACCGTTCGAATGGCATTCCCGCCAGCTTCTAGATTTGGGGCTCATGGAGCCTGGGCAATGGTTCTGACACTGCGCACGACACGCGGAACCGCTCGACTAGGTCAAAACGTGCAGACCGGACTCGCATCGCGGGCTTTGAGAAGGCGCGCTCCAATTGTAGATTTCGCCTTGCAGCCGTCACGATAGGCCCTGATGACGCTGTTTCAGCGAGGCCAGTTAATGTGGAGAATGGTGCCCTGCACTGCGGCTCAAATCGCGCGCTCATCCTGAGGTTGGTCTGTTAATCTTGACCTTGCTCGGCGGCATCCCACTTGTTGCGGGAGCGGCTCCCGACGTGTCACCCGTCAGGCCGAGTTGGTCCAGAGCCTGCGCTTCCGCACTGCCGGGCAGGTAGCCCAGCGAGTCGATAGTATCGGCTTGCGCAGAATTTCCCTCTGCCACTTCGCCCGCGCCAATGGCGCGCAGGGCGGTCTCCTCAACAAGCGCGCGCAGTTGCGGATCACTGCGCATCGCGACAACGAGACAGACCGTCAGGCCAAAACCGATCACGCGTCCGGCGATCCGAGCTTTGCGGGCGCGCGACCGACGGGAAATAAGCCGCTCTTCGCGGTATATGTCGGAAAATGTCATAAGACTGATGGTGGCCGCAAAACATGGCTATATTTTGACGTCAGGCGCAAAAACCACGTGCAGCGCGGGCGCACAGCCCCTACACCAGCGCCTATGACCGATAGCCCCCTTTTTGAGATTTTTCTGGTTACCGTCCCGGGACTGGAATCCGTGCTCTGTGCCGAAGCGCTAGAGCGGGGCTTCACAGGCGCCACGGCCGCGCCCGGTGGGGTGACCTTGCAGGGCAGCTGGGTGGACGTCTGGCGCGCAAATCTGGAACTGCGTGGGGCCACAAGGGTGCTGGCACGCATCGGTGGGTTCCTCGCCTTCCACCTCGCCCAACTCGACAAGCGCAGTCGCAAATTTCCGTTTGGCGATCTGCTGCGCCGCGACATTCCTTTGCGCGTCCAAGTCACCACCAAGGCGTCGAAAATCTATCACGCTGGTGCAGCGGCGCAGCGCATCGAGACGGCCCTGACCGATACGCACGGTCTGACCCTCGATCCCAAAGCGACGCTCGTACTCAAAGTGCGCATCGACGACAACAACGTGCTCTTCAGCCTCGATACCTCGGGTGAAAGCCTGCACAAACGCGGCCATAAGGAAGCCGTAGGCAAAGCGCCGATGCGCGAGACACTGGCCGCACTCATGTTGCGGGAAGCGGGCTATCGCGGGACCGAGCCGGTGGTAGACCCGATGTGCGGCTCCGGCACATTCGTCATCGAGGCGGCAGAAATCGCCGCAGGTCTGCTGCCGGGACGGACACGGCATTTCGCTTTTCAGGACTTGGCAAACTATGACGACGCTGCCTTCAAGGCGATGAAAGAGCACCCCGTGCTTACTCCGCCTGCCCAATTCTTCGGTTCTGACCGCGATGCAGGTGCGGTCCGTATGGCGACGGCGAATGCAGATCGTGCTGGCATCGCCCATCTGACCCATTTCGCGAACCACGCAGCGGGCGAGCTGACCCCGCCAGAGGGCCCGCCCGGCCTCGTGATCGTGAATCCGCCCTATGGCGCGCGTATCGGCAATAAAAACCTACTCTACCCGCTCTATGGTACCTTGGGCCAAACGCTGCTCACACGATTCAAGGGTTGGCGCGTGGCGCTGGTCACGTCCGAGCCGTCCTTGGCCAAGGCCACCGGCCTGCCGTGGAAGCCGCACGGCCCCGCCATCGCCCATGGCGGCATGAAAGTCTGGCTCTGGCAGACCCCCCCTCTCAGATAGGAGACCTGAATGACCCATATAACCGTTGCAAACCTGAAGCTCGGCAATGACCTGCCCTTCACGCTCATCGGCGGCATGAACGTGCTGGAGAGCCGCGATCTGGCGATGCAGGTCGCCGAAGCCTACGTGGACGTGACCATGAAACTCGGGATCCCGTATATCTTCAAAGCCTCCTTCGACAAAGCGAACCGCTCCTCGATACACAGCTATCGCGGACCGGGGATGGAGGAAGGCCTGAAGATCTTCGAGGAAATCAAGGCGACGTTCGGCGTGCCCGTGATCACCGACATCCATACAGAAGCACAATGCGCCCCTGTGGCCGAAGTCTGCGATATCCTGCAAGTGCCGGCCTTTCTGGCCCGCCAGACCGATCTGATCGCCGCCGTGGCCGCCACCGGCGCGGTGATCAATGTCAAAAAGCCCCAGTTCATCAGCCCGCCACAGATGAAGAACATCGTCGAAAAACTGCGCGAATGCGGTAATGATAAAATCATGCTCTGCGAGCGCGGCGCCTGTTTTGGCTACGATAATCTGGTGGTCGATATGCTGGGGCTGCGCACGATGCGCGATGTATCTGGTGATGCGCCGATCATCTTCGACGTAACCCACGCGCTGCAAATGCGCGATCCGGGCGGTGCCGCGTCAGGCGGCCGCCGCGCGCAGGTGGCCGAGCTTGGGCGTGCGGGCCTTGCCGTGGGCCTTGCCGGGCTGTTTCTCGAGGCACATCCCGATCCCGACAATGCCTTGTGCGATGGTCCCAGCGCGCTGCCACTCGACAAGCTGGAGCCGTTTCTGGCCCAGATGAAAGCAGTGGACGATCTGGTGAAATCCCTGCCTCCGCTCGATATCGCCTAGATATTTTCGCCCTGCGGCATCCCCAGTACGTGATAGCCACCGTCGACGTGGATGATCTCGCCGGTGGTACACGCACCCGCGTCCGAGGCCAGATAAACCGCCGTACCGCCAACCGCCTCCAGTGTGGCGTTCTCGCGCAGCGGCGCGTTCAACCCTGCGTGCTTGTAGGTCTTGCGCGCCCCGCCGATGGCAGCCCCCGCCAGCGTCTTCATCGGACCGGGCGAAATTGCATTCACGCGGATGCCTTCAGGTCCCAGATCATTGGCCAGATAGCGGGTCGCCGATTCCAGCGCGGCCTTGGCCACGCCCATCACGTTGTAATTCGGCACGACCTTGTTGGACCCCTGATAGGTCAACGTGAGCAGAGTGCCCCCATGCTCGACCATCATCGGATGCGCACGGCGAGCCACTTCGATAAAACTGTAGGCAGAAATATCGAGAGAGTGTTTGAAGTTCGCGCGGCTGGTATTCAGAAACCGCCCAGTTAGCTCGGATTTGTCCGAAAATGCGATCGCATGGACCACGAAATCAAGCTTGGGCCAGCGCGCGCCCAGTTGCTCGAACGCCGTGTCGAGCGACACATCGTCGGTCACATCGACGTCCACCATGAAATCTGACCCAACACTTTCGGCCAAAGGCCGTAACCGCGTGCCAAACGCATCACCCTGATAGGTAAACGCAAGCTCCGCCCCGGCCTCTGCCATCGCTTTTGCAATGCCCCAAGCGATCGACCGCTCGTTCGCGACGCCCATGATCAGGCCGCGCTTACCGCATAACATGCCACTCATATACTTGATCCTTAACCGTTGTATTTCGAAAGGATCATTGATCCGTTGGTGCCGCCAAAGCCGAAGGAATTGGTCATAACCGAGTCGAGCCCGGCACCGTCGACCCGCGTCGTGGCGATTTCTGCGGGGTCTAGCCTGTCGTCCAGCGTAGCTACGTTGATGGAGGGTGCTATAAAATCATCCTCGAGCATCAGCAGACAGAAAATCGCCTCCAAAGCGCCAGCCGCCCCTTGGGCATGGCCGGTCATGGATTTGGTCGAGCTGACCGGCGGGGTGGTCCCCTGCCCGAACACGCGGCGCACCGCCTCGATCTCGCCCACATCGCCAACAGGCGTCGAGGTGCCATGCGCGTTGATATAGCTCACGGTGCGCCCCTCGGGCAGCGTACTCAACGCGAGCCGCATCGCGCGCTCGCCACCCTCACCGCTGGGCGCGACCATATCATGGCCGTCAGATGTGGCGGCGTATCCCGTGACTTCGGCGTAAATCTTGGCACCGCGCGCCAGCGCGTGTTCGAGGTCTTCCAGCACCACAATGCCACCGCCACCCGAAATCACGAAGCCGTCCCGGTCTTGATCAAACGCGCGCGATGCAAGTTCAGGCGTATCGTTATACTTGCTGCTCATGGCCCCCATAGCATCGAACAGGCACGAGAGGGTCCAATCGAGTTCCTCTCCGCCGCCCGCAAACATAATGTCCTGTTTGCCCATCATGATCTGTTCCGCCGCGTTCCCGATGCAATGCAGCGAGGTCGAACACGCGGAGGTAATGGAATAGTTGATGCCTTTGATTTTGTAGGCAGTCGACAGATTGGCGCTGACGGTCGAACTCATGCATTTCGGCACTGCGAAGGGCCCGATCCGCTTGGTCGCTCCACTCGATTTCACCACCTCGTGCGCGGTGAGCATCGCGGATGTCGAAGGCCCGCCCGATCCCGCCACAAGTCCGGTGCGCGGGTTGGAAATCGCCTCCTCAGAAAGGCCCGCATCCTCGATCGCCTGCCCCATCGCCAGATAGGCATAGGCCGCTCCCGGCCCCATGAAACGGAACGTGCGCTTGTCGATATGCTCGGACGGGTCGATCTTGAGCGTGCCCGCAATTCGGCTGCGAAAGCCGTGCTCGGTCATCTCCGGCGAAGCTGCGATGCCGCTGGTTCCGGCCTTGAGCGATACTTTGACCTCGGCGGCATTGTTTCCGATGGATGAGACGATCCCCAATCCTGTGACGACGACACGGCGCATGGGCTGCACTCCTTTGGCAAATTCAGGCCTATGTAGGACAGCGCAGGCGGCTGGCGCAACCAAATAGGCAGCCGTTCGGTGCGGCGACGCTAATTTTGCCGGACACCGCAAGATCCCGCACAGGTCCAACTCTCCCCCTTTTTGAAAGCTCCGAACCGCGCGGGGCCCGCTACGGCGGTAACGCTTTGGCAACACTCCTTCAACGGTTTGGCAAGCATCTGTCGTCATACCTCGGCGGGCGAATTCCCGCCGAAGCAGAGGGGGAGGCACTGACAGGTTTCCCTCAAAACGGAGAATCCGAGTATGATCACAGGCACGACAACGAACGGCGACGACGCAATTACAGGCACCTTCCGGGATGAAAGGCTTGAAGGCGATCGCGGCAACGATACGCTCATCGGCGGCGGCGGACAGGATACTCTCGTCGGTGATGACGGGAACGACGTTCTGATCGCCCGCAATTCCTCCGGTATCACGGGACTGCGCGGCGGCAACGGCGATGATTATATGATGGCGTCCCTTCCCGGCGCGGGCCAGATTCATATGTTCGAGATGGAAGGGAACGATACGCTCGTCATGGATCTGACCAAAGACGGCAATGCCTTTCGCAGCAGTGACGGCCAGCAGATCAATTTCATGGGCCATCATGCCTATGGCGGGACAGGCGCAGATACGTTTTCTTTCGTCAACGTCAACAGCGCCGCGGGCCTGATCATCGGCCGCATCGACGATTTCAACGCCTCGGAGGATCAAATATTCGTCGCAGGCAGCCTGCTGGATTTCGATCGGCTGCCGAGCACCGTCAAGATTTTCGAATATAATCAGCAACAATGGATGCAAATGGGGCAAAACGCCTTCTATGTGCTGGAGGGCGCGCGCGATGGGGGTGCGGAGCGGCACTTCCTCGCCACGGAAGAAATCGGGGCCATGCTGAGGGCCAGCCGCGATCCGGATGCGGAGGTGGGCTACACCGATCCGGTCAACGAGGTGCCAGACTGGCTCGTCAATTCGGATATCTCGGTACGCTCGACCTTCTGTTTCGACGGTTACAACAACGAGCTCGATTTCGTCGGCACGCAGGGCGATGATGTGGTGGACGATACGCGCCTGCGCAACGGCAAAACCTCCCCCGCTGCCACCGACAACACCTTCGAGGGGATGGGCGGCAATGATTTGATCAACGCAGGCAAGGGCAATGACACGATCAGCGGCGGAGACGGAAACGACAGCCTTGCCGGCGGCATGGACAATGACCGTATCTGGGGCGGTGCAGGCGACGACATGCTGTTCGGTGGCAGCGAGGACGACCGCCTTCATGGTGGAACCGGCGACGACGTGCTGGAAGGCAGCAGCGGCAACGACACGCTCTACGGCGAGCAGGATAACGATGTTCTGCGCGGCGGCAGCGGGCGCGATCTTCTCTACGGCGGCGATAACAACGACCGGATGGGCGGTGGAGACGGCGACGATACCCTCCACGGCGAGCAGGGCAATGACCGGATGTATGGCGAAGCGGGGGACGATCTGATGCGTGGCGGCGCCGGGCGCGACACGCTTTGGGCAGGCGACGGCAACGATACCCTCGACGGTGGCAGCTGGAACGACCGGCTCTACGGGCAATCGGGCAACGATACCCTAATCGGCGGTCAGGGGCGCGATACGCTGCGCGGCGATGACGGCGACGACTGGATCAACGGCGGTGCAGATGCCGATCTGGCTTGGGGCGGTGCGGGCGCCGATAGGTTCGCATTCAACGACCAGCATATCGCGGACTGGGATACCCTCGAGGGCAGCTGGGAAGAGCGCGCACGGCTTCTGGACCGGATCGAGGATTTCGAAGCCGGGATAGATACGATCACACTTTCGGGTTTTGCGGGCACCACAAATTTGAGCGGGCTGCGCGGGGCCGACTTCGAGATGGACGGCACAAACTACACGATGATCACGCTGACCGCGACCAACCACCGCCTTCTGGTTCATGTCGAGAATGGCGAGGGATGGTCCGCGTT
>JAGXHD010000187.1 GCA_024636395.1 Sulfitobacter sp. | reverse complement strand
GCAGGCACCCTGGCGCAGGGCAGTGCCCGCGTCGCCATGCTGTGGGACGGGGCTGATTGGGAGGCGCTCGGGCTCGAGGCCGCCATCATCGCACCGCGACCGCGTTATGCGATGTCAGGGCTGACGAAGCTGTTGGATGCGGGGCAGGGTTTTGCTTCCGGTATCCATCCCAGCGCATTTGTCGATCCCGACGCAGTGCTTGCGGATGACGTGAGTGTGGGGCCACTTGCCGTGATTTCAAAAGGTGCGCGGATCGGTGCAGGCAGCGTGATTGGCCCCCAGTGCTTCATTGGCTGGAACGTGACGTTGGGCGAGGGAGCTTATCTTCGTGAGGCCGTCAGTATCGGTGCGCGCGTCACCATCGGCGTAAGGTTCATTGCGCAGCCTGGTGCGCGGATCGGTGGGGACGGCTTTTCGTTTGTCACCGCTGAGCCGTCCAGTGTCGAGAGCGTGCGCAAGACCCTCGGTGATCAGGGTGACGCAAAGGCGCAGGAATGGACCCGTATCCACTCGCTCGGCTCTGTCACCATCGGCGATGATGTAGAGATCGGCATGGGAGCGACGATCGATTGCGGTACCATCCGCAATACCGTGATCGGTGACGGCACCAAGCTCGATAATCAGGTGCATCTGGGCC
Organism: Sulfitobacter sp.; assembly: GCA_024636395.1. Classification (GTDB taxonomy): domain Bacteria; phylum Pseudomonadota; class Alphaproteobacteria; order Rhodobacterales; family Rhodobacteraceae; genus JAGXHD01. Next base: position 5,359 of record JAGXHD010000187.1, on the reverse strand, counting down.
ATAATGTGGTGATCGGGCGCAACAGCCTCATTTGCGGGCAAGTGGGCATCGCGGGGTCAGCCACAATCGGCGACAATGTGGTGCTGGCGGGCCAATGCGGTGTTAACGATAATATCTTCGTGGGCGACGGGGTCATTGCGGGCGGCGGCACGAAATTGATGTCCAATGTTCCGGCAGGCCGAACCATGCTGGGCTACCCCGCTACGCAGATGGACAAGCAGGTCGAGGGAGATAAAGCCCTGCGCCGCCTGCCGCGTCTGATGCGTGAGGTTGCTGAATTGAAAAAGGCGGTTTTCAATAGCGACAAGGATGCCTAAATGCCCACTATACGGGCAACGACGAGGAACACCCCCATGAGCGTCAAAGATCAGGTCATCGCGATCATCGCCGAGCAGGCATTGCTCGATCCGCAGGATGTGACGCTGGACAGCACGCTCGAGAGCCTCGGCATCGACAGCATGGGCGTGGTCGAGAGCATTTTCGCCATCGAGGAAGCCTTCGATATCACCGTGCCGTTCAATGCCAACGCTCCCCAGGAGTCCGACTTCGATATCACCTCCGTGGCCAGCATCATCGACGGGATCGAGCGTCTGCGCGTGCAGCAAGCCCCTGCATGAAGCGTGTCGTCATTACAGGTGCGGGCACGGTCAATCCCTTAGGGCACAGCGTTGCCGAGACCTGTGCGGCGATGCGCGATGGGTTTTGTGGAATCGGACCGCTCGAGATCCGCGATGTGGCACGTCTCCAAATCCGCATCGGGGGGCAAGTCAAAGGATTTGAGGCGGAGGGGCGCTTTACCCGCCAACAGATCACGCTCTACGACAGGTTTACCCAGTTCACGCTCGTGGCGGCACGCGAAGCGATCGCGCAATCTGGGCTGACTTTCGAGGGCAAGCTTGCCGCGCGCGCGGGCGTGGTTCTTGGTACGGCGGGGGGCGGCGTCAGTACGTGGGACGACAACTACCGCGCCGTCTACGCCGAGGGTAAAAACCGTGTGCATCCGTTTGTGGTGCCCCGGCTGATGAACAATGCGGCTGCCGCTCATGTGAGCATGGAGTGGAATCTCAAGGGGCCGTCCTACAGCGTTTCTTCCGCTTGCGCTTCGTCGAACCATGCAATGGCGCAGGCCGCGATGATGATCCGTTCCGGCATGGTGCTTGCGATGGTTACCGGCGGATCCGACTCGATGCTGTGCTTTGGTGGCGTGAAGGCATGGGAGGGGCTGCGTGTGATGTCCCGCGATGCCTGCCGCCCGTTCTCGGCCAACCGTGACGGGATGGTGCAGGGCGAGGGGGCAGGGATCTTCGTTTTCGAAGAGTACGAGCACGCGCGCGCGCGCGGCGCCGAGATCCTGTGCGAAGTGGCGGGCTTTGCCATGTCATCTGATGCCTCCGACATCGTGATGCCGTCGCGGGAGGGGGCAGCACGGGCCATGGCCGGTGCGCTGGCGGATGCGCGGCTCGACTCAGCGGATGTGGGCTATATTAACGCACATGGCACCGGGACAGCGGCGAATGACAAGACCGAATGTGCTGCCGTGGCGGACGTGTTTGGTGCCCATGCAGAGCGTTTGATGATCAGTTCGACCAAATCGATGCATGGGCATCTCATCGGTGGCACGGGCGCGGTGGAGCTGCTGGCCTGCATTATGGCGCTGCGCGACGGCGTGATCGCACCGACTATAGGCTACGAGCAGCCCGATCCGGATTGCGCGCTGGATGTGGTGCCAAATGTTGCGCGCGATGCCAACGTGACGGTTGCGCTCAGCAATGCGTTCGCTTTTGGTGGCATGAATGCCGTGATCGCCTTGCGCAAGATCTAAACCGTGTCTGAATGTGAGAAATCCGCCCCGTATAGGGGCGGATTATGCTTCTACATCAATATTCTGTAGGGCGTTACTGATCCAAAATGGATACTGCATCAAAAGACGCGGTAAAGCCCTTGAGTGACAGCGGCAGGGCAACCTGTTGATCCGGAGCAAGGGCAGGGACGATCGTTATCACCGCCTCGTTGCCGCGCTTGAACGAGGCCACATCCGCGGCGGTCAGACCGAGACGGACGTAACAGCCTACCGGATTGCAGAACGCAAAAGGATATCGGCGCGCCTTATCGCCATCGATCGAGATGGTCAGCTGTGCTGTCAGCGATGTCTCGAGAGGAACGATGATCGTTGCTCCGGCGACCGCCTGGCCACCTTCGGGTAGGCGGAACAAAGAGATCTCTGCAACGGGGGCGCCCTGCCCATCGTCCATCATCTGGTACATCTGGCACGGCTCCTCGCCTTCCTCGGCGCGTATGCAGCGCATTTCCCACGCCTCATTCACGTCGCGCGTGTAGGGCTGTCCGACTTCATTCACATCCTCACCGAGGCTCAGCAGGCTCTCTGTGGAAGTTTCTGCGGATGAAGGTGCGGCATCTGCGGGGGCAGGCGCTGTTTCTTCAGTGGTCTCGGGCGTTGCGGTCTGTGAAAACGCCGCCAAAGGTGCAAAAATGGCGAGCGCGGCACACAGGGGCAGAGCGGTTAGATAATTTGTCATTTGAAATCCGAAGTTGATTGCAGTTGTCGCCTTCTAACATTCTCCGTGAGAGATGTCAGGGCAGTAGAGCGGATGATTTTGCAGCACACGGCGCTTTTTTGCTGAATGGTGTGGTAGGCAGATGAACGGCAGGCAGAGCACTGCAAAGATCCAATAAACTGCATCCGGGACCAATCATAAGTCATAAAAAAAGAGGGCACGATGTACCCTCTTTTCCGATATTCAGAACTCCCTGTCGGACTGTGCCGACTTATTAAGCAAACGTTATTCAAGGAGGACCCACTGGTCAACAGTAAATAGGGTAAAATGGGCCCCAGCGGCTCAACAATGCATACATTTATATAAAAAAAGGCCGTACCCGGAGGCACGGCCAGTCTGACAGGGAGGAAGTGTCAGCTGCCATAGGACATATGGGTAACCGACACATTCACTATGGCGCCGAAAGGTTAAGTAAGTATGCTCGCTAGGCGCGGTATCGCGTGGCGCCTTTTGGCGTGGTTTGGAACAGGAGACTATGATCGTGAGTTCGGATCTTTTTATCGGCGGCGGCGGGCCGGAATATGGCACCCCGCAGTTCTTGTCGCTCAAATATGCCAACCGTCACGGATTGGTCGCAGGTGCGACGGGTACAGGCAAAACGGTTACGCTCCAAATTATGGCCGAAGGGTTCGCCGATGCGGGCGTGCCGGTGTTTCTGTCCGATGTGAAGGGCGATCTGAGCGGGCTGGCCGTCGCTGGTGATCCGAACCACAAGCTCCACGCGCCTTTTACTGAGCGGGCGGCCAAGATCGGCTTTAGCGATTTCAAATACGCCGCCTATCCGGTGACCTTCTGGGATATGTTCGGCGTGCAGGGTCACCCTGTGCGCACCACCGTCTCGGAGATGGGCCCGCTGCTCCTTGGCCAGCTCTTGGGGCTGACGGACGCGCAGGAAGGGATCATCAACATCGCCTTTCGCGTGGCCGATACTGAAGGGATGCCGCTGCTGGATCTCAAGGATCTGCAAGCGCTGCTGGTCTGGATCGGGGAGAACGCAAAAGATCTGTCGCTGCGCTATGGCAACGTCTCGACAGCATCCGTGGGCGCGATCCAGCGCAGCCTGCTGGTGCTTGAAAATCAGGGCGGCACCATGCTGTTCGGGGAGCCGGCGCTGGCGCTCGATGATCTGATGCGGACGGACGCGGAGGGCCGAGGCATGATCAATATCCTCGCCTCGGACAAGCTCATGGCCGCACCCAAGCTCTACGCGACCTTCCTCCTTTGGCTGCTGTCCGAGCTCTTCGAGGAACTGCCCGAAGTGGGAGGCGCTGACAAACCCAAGCTGGTATTCTTCTTCGACGAGGCGCATTTGCTCTTCGACGATGCCCCCAAGGCGTTGGTCGACAAGGTTGAACAGGTCGCACGGCTCATCCGGTCCAAGGGGGTCGGAGTGTATTTCATCACGCAAAACCCTGCCGATGTGCCGGAAGACATCTTGGGCCAGTTGGGCAACCGGGTCCAACATGCGCTCCGTGCCTTCACCGCGAAGGACCAGAAAGAGTTGCGGATGGCGGCGCAGACCTACCGCGACAACCCGGCCTTCAGCACCGAGGAAGCGATCCGCGAAGTGGGCGTGGGTGAGGCGGTCACCTCGATGCTTCAGCCCAAAGGCGTCCCCGGCATCGTGGAGCGCACGTTGATCCGTCCGCCATCCTCGCAGTTGGGCCCGATCTCGGAGGCGCAACGCAGCGCCCTTATGGCCGCATCGGGGATGGGCGAAAAATATGACACCCCGCTGGACCGTGAAAGCGCCTTCGAGATGCTGCGCACCCGCGCGGAGAAAGCTGCCATCGACGCCGCCGCAGCGGAGGCCGCAATGGCCAAGGCCGAAGAAGACGCCAAGGCCGAAAAAATGGCCGAAGCCGATACACCTTCACTGCGGGATTTCAAACAGGCCCGCCGCTACTCCGGCAAAGGGACGACAAGCACGCGCCGCACAACAGGGTCGTCCAACGACAGCGGTTTCGGCGGCGCGATTGCAGATGTGGTGATGAAGGAACTCAAAGGCACGACCGGTCGCCGGATCGTGCGCGGCATCCTCGGCGGGCTCTTCAAGGGCCGGTGAGCAACAGGGCCGCGCGCCTTGCCTAAAACACTTCGCGCGGCCTTCTTCATTTTTCCAATAAACTCAGATCCAGCCGCTGCAAAACAGTTCGCGGCCCTTTGTCACTTCTCGGGTATCAGCCCTCGTGGGCTGAACCGCAGCACGAGGATCATGATCACGCCCATCGTCATCAGCCGCATCTGCGCTGCACTGTCGATCAGGTGCGCGCGCAGCCAGCTGTCCTCGGCCATGCCTGAGGTAATGATATTCATGATAAACAGGCCGATTGGCTCCACCTGAACCCACAGGAACCAGATCAGTAAGCCGCCAAGGATCGCGCCCAGATTGCTGCCCGATCCGCCAACGATGACCATCACCCAGACCAGAAAGGTGAAGCGCAGGGGCTGGTAGGTGCCGGGCGTAAGCTGGCCGTCGAGAGTGGTCATCATGGCGCCCGCAATGCCACAGATCGCAGAGCCGAGAATGAACACCTGCAAGTGCCGCGCCGTGACATCCTTGCCCATCGCCTCTGCCGCGACCTCGTTGTCGCGGATCGCCCGCAGCATCCGCCCCCAGGGCGAATTCAGCGCACGCTGGCTTAGCCAGAACAGGATCCCCAGTACGATTGCGAACAGGACCGCATAGAGCAGCTTGACCCAGAGCGTGGATCCCTCGACGGGATCGAAGCCGATCGATGCGGCACGCTCCACAAAGGCGGCGGAGTTTTGCAGATCAAGCT
>JAGXHD010000186.1 GCA_024636395.1 Sulfitobacter sp. | reverse complement strand
TTTGGAATTGCTCGAATTTGGCGCGCCGACGACCAGCATCGCATCGCATTTGGGTGCCATCGCCTTGACCGCCTCCTGCCGGTTGGTAGTGGCGTAGCAGATGTCTTCCTTGTGCGGACCAACGATGGCCGGAAAGCGGTCTTGCAGGGCGGCGACCACATCGGCGGTATCATCTATGCTGAGCGTCGTTTGCGTGACGTAGGCGAGCTTTGAGGGATCTCGTACCTCGACCTTCGCCACATCTTCGGGCACCTCGACCAGCAGCACTTCGCCCACAGGCAGCTGGCCCATGGTGCCGACGGTTTCGGGGTGGCCCGCATGCCCGATCATGATCATTTGCAGGCCCGCATCCGCATGGCGCTGGGCCTCGATGTGGACCTTGCTGACCAGCGGGCAGGTGGCATCCACGTAGACCATATTGCGCGCCTGAGCGGCGGACGGGACGGATTTTGGCACGCCGTGAGCGGAGAAAATCACGGGGCGGTCATCGGGACACTCTGACAGCTCTTCCACGAATACCGCACCTTTTTCGCGCAACGCGTCGACGACGAATTTATTGTGGACGATCTCGTGACGGACATAGACAGGCGCGCCCCATTTCCCGATCGCCATCTCTACGATCTTAATCGCGCGGTCAACGCCCGCGCAAAAGCCGCGCGGCGCGGCGAGATAAAGGGTGAGGGGTGGTTTTGTCATGGCTTTCTCCTGCTGATCGCAGAAGTAAGGGTTTCTGGTGCCCCAGTCTAGGCGAAGCGTGCCGTTTCTGGGGCGTCAGATTGACTTGCTCTATTCGGCTTCGACGTTGTCTGCTATCTCGCGCGGTTCGCGGGCGGGTCGGCCGATCACATCTCGCAGATCGTCGAGCTCGATGAAATTATCGGCCTGGCGGCGCAGATCGTCCGAGATCATCGGCGGCTGGCTGCGGATCGTGGACACAACGGAGACCCGTACACCCTGCCGCTGGAGACTGGCGATGAGGGGTTTGAAATCCCCGTCGCCCGAGAAAATCACGATGTGATCCACGCGCGGCGCCAGCTCCATCGCATCCACGGCCAGTTCGATGTCCATGTTGCCTTTAACCTTCCGGCGGCCCATGCTGTCGGTGTATTCCTTGGCGGGCTTGGTCACCATCGAGAAGCCGTTATAGTTGAGCCAATCCACCAGCGGGCGGATGGGGGAATACTCATCGTTTTCGAGCAGGGCCGTATAGTAGAAGGCGCGCAGCAGCTTACCGCGGCGCATGAATTCGGAGCGCAGCAGCTTGTAATCAATGTCGAATCCGAGCGTTTTCGATGCTGCGTAGAGATTTGATCCATCGATAAACAGAGCGAGACGTTCATCTTTATAAAACATCGCTTATCCTTCGGGTGATACGGTAGGGGGGGTGCCAAACACTACTCGAAACTTGCACCATAGCACACTAACTAGTTCGGCGACTAATAAGGGAAATACGAAATGTCGCAAGAGACAGGTGTGTCAAAAATCAGCGATGAATCGCCCGTGGAAAGAATTTCTGGAATTATTGCCATTGGATCAAATCTTTACTTTGAGGGTGATGGGCCAGAGATTGTTCTGGATGCGGCGCTCGCGATCCTCGCAACGCGAGGTTTCGTGATTCGCCGTCGCAGCCGGAATTTCCGCACGCCCGCCTTTCCGGCAGGGGCGGGACCTGATTTCGTCAACGGCGCCGCCGTGATTGAGAGCACCGGCGACGTCCATCACATGCTCGCGCAGCTGCATGCGGTCGAAGCGCAGCTGGGCCGGACGCGAGAGCAGCGCTGGGGCGCGCGCACGCTGGATCTGGATCTGATTGCAGTAGGCCAGCACGTTCTGCCGGATGCGCAAACGCATCAATACTGGCGTGATCTGCCGCTGGAGGCGCAGAAAACCGCTGTGCCGCCTGAACTGATCCTGCCGCACCCCCGGCTGGAAGAGCGCGGCTTCGTGCTGGCGCCGCTCATGGATATTGCGCCGGAGTGGTCTCATCCGCTCACCGGGCGCACGGTGAGCGAGATGTATGAAGCTCTGCCACAGGATGCGCTGCGCGATGTCGTGGTGCTGTAATACCTGCTTGTAAATCAGGCCGAACAGGCCTAGGTAACGCTTTCTGACAGATATCATACTGGAGCGTCCAATGGCCCGCGTCACCGTCGAAGATTGTGTTGATAAAGTCCCGAACCGGTTCGAGCTGGTCATGCTGGCGGCACACCGTGCCCGCGAAATTTCCGCAGGTTCCCCAGTGACCGTGGACCGTGACAACGACAAGAACCCCGTTGTATCGCTGCGCGAGATTGCAGACGAGACCCAAGGTGCGGACGATCTGCGCGAGCGCCTGATCGAGAGCAATCAGAACCAGATCGAGGTCGATGAACCCGAAGAGGACGCAATGGCGATTCTCATGGGCGCCGAGCAGGACAAGCCCGAAGAAGACAGCATGTCCGAAGAGATGCTGCTGCGGCAGCTGATGGCAGCGCAGGGGCAAGGGTAACGACGTCGGAAATATCTGACCATCCGGGGGTTGAGGCAGAAAATGACCACCACTGCCGATGACCTTGTTACATTGGTTCGGGGGTTTAACCCCAAAACAAACGCTAAAATGATCCGCGCCGCCTATGCCTACGGCGAGCGGATGCACGAAGGGCAACTGCGCCACTCCGGCGAGCCCTATTTTACACATCCGGTTGCTGTGGCCGCCATTTTGGCCCAGCAGCGGCTGGATGATGCGACAATCATCACCGCCCTGCTGCACGACACCATCGAGGACACGCCTGCGTCATACGGCGAAGTGCTGCAACTCTTCGGCACGGACGTGGCGGAGCTGGTGAACGGGGTGACCAAGCTTACCAATCTCCAGCTCACGTCCTCCGAGACCAAGCAGGCCGAGAATTTTCGCAAGCTGTTCATGGCGATGTCGAAGGATCTGCGGGTTATCCTCGTGAAGCTGTCGGACCGTTTGCACAACATGCGTACGATCAAAGCGATGCGCCCGGACAAGCAGGTGCAGAAAGCACGCGAGACGATGGATATCTTCGCGCCGCTGGCGGGCCGGATGGGCATGCAGTGGATGCGGGAGGAGCTGGAGGATCTCGCGTTTCAGGTGCTCAATCCCGAAGCGCGAATTTCGATCATGCGCCGCTTCATCACACTGCAAAAGGAAACCGGCGATGTGATCGCGAGGATCACCACCGACATGCGCAAGGAGCTGGCCAAGGCGGGGCTCGAGGCCGAGGTGCTGGGGCGGGCGAAAAAGCCCTACTCGATCTGGCGCAAGATGGCGGAGAAAGAGCAATCCTTCTCGCGGTTATCCGATATTTACGGCTTTCGCTTGATCGTGGAGACGGAAGAGGATTGTTACCGCGCCCTGGGCGCGATCCACCAACGCTGGCGGGCGGTGCCGGGCCGCTTCAAGGATTATATCAGCCAGCCCAAGACCAACGGATACCGCTCGATCCATACCACGGTATCGGGCCGCGACGGCAAACGGGTGGAGGTGCAGATTCGCACCGGTCAGATGCACGATGTCGCAGAGACCGGTGTTGCAGCGCACTGGTCCTACCGAGACGGCGTGCGCTCGCGCAATCCGTTCGCAGTCGATCCGGTCAAGTGGATCGCGCAGCTGACGGACCAGTTCAACGGCGAGGACGATCACGAGGATTTCCTCGAGGCGGTCAAGCTCGAGATGTATGCCGACAAGGTGTTTTGCTTCACGCCCAAGGGTGAGGTGATCAAGCTGCCGCGCGGGGCCACGCCGATTGATTTCGCCTATGCCATCCACACACGCATCGGATCAGCTTGCGTTGGCGCCAAGATCGACGGCATCCGTGTGCCGCTTTGGACGCGGGTGAAGAATGGCCAATCGGTCGAGATCATCACCGCCGAGGGGCAGACACCGCAGGTCACTTGGCTGGAAATCGCCACCACGGGCAAGGCCAAGACAGCGATCAGGCGTTCTTTGCGGGAAGTGGACCGCGCGCGGTTTGTGAAGCTGGGCCGGGAGCTTGCCCGCTCGGCGTTCGAGCATGTGGGCAAGAGGGCGACAGAGAAGGTTTTGGCGACGGCAGCGCGCGCGCTGAGGCTGGGCAGTGTCGATGATTTGCTGGAGCAGCTGGGCAGTGCGGAGCGGACGGGCCGGGAGGTGGTGAGCGCAGTCTATCCCGAGCTTGGCGCTGTCACTGGCGAGGAGGTGGACCGCAAGCGCGCGATCATCGGGCTGGAGCCTGGCCAATCGTTCGACCGCGCGCCATGCTGCAAGCCTTTGCCCGGCGAGCGGATTGTGGGCATCACGTTCCGGGGTAGGGGCGTGACGGTTCATGCGATCGACTGTAACCGTCTGAGCGTTTACGAGGATCAGCCCGACCGCTGGCTCGATCTGCGCTGGCATGACGGGAGCCATCCTGCTGTCTATGACGCGACGATAGATCTGACCGTTGCCAACGACCGTGGCGTGCTGGGCCGGATCTGTACCCTGATCGGGGAGGCGGGCGCCAATATTGCGGACTTGAATTTCGTCGACCGCAAACCAGATTTCTTCCGTGTGAGAGTGCATGCAGAATTTCGGGATGCGGCGCAGCTTCATTCGCTGATGTTGACACTGGAGGCTGACAGCCATGTGGCCGAGCTGTCGCGCTATAGAGCCACAGGTGCGGAAGCCGATGCGATGATGGCGGTGGAGACAGCCTCGTGATCTTTAAGCGGCGCGATCCCAAGCCCTTCATTCGCCAGCTGGCTGAGCTGCTTTGGCCGCGCGGAGGCTGGGCGCGGGCATTCCACTACGTCAAGCACCGTGTGCGGCGGCTGCCAGACAGCCCCGAGCGGATCGCGCGGGGCATCTGGGCTGGCGTGTTCATTACATTTACGCCGCTGTTCGGGTTTCACTTCTTTTTCGCAGTGCTGATTGCGAAGGCGATGAAGGGCAATATTCTGGCGTCGCTGATGGCCACATTTGTTGGTAATCCTCTTACCTTCGTGTTCATCACGCTGGCCTCGCTCAAGACAGGCCACTGGATGCTTGGAACCGAGCTGGAGCAGGGCGAACTGCGCGCTTTGAGCCGGAAATTTGCGGATGCTGGCAGTGATCTGTGGCATAATGCCATCGCCATTTTCACGCCCGCTCCGATGGATTGGTCAGGGCTGGCCATTTTCTCACGCGATGTGTTCTATCCCTATCTGATGGGCGGCATTGTGTCCGGTATCTTCTTCGGCACACTTGCCTATTATAGTTCCGTTCCCGTGTTGCGCGCTTATCAGAAGCGCCGTCGGGGGCTGATCAAAGAAAAATTCGAAAAGCTGAAGGCCAAAACAGCCGCGAAAGCGGAAGAGAAAAAGCAGGCCGCGCAGAAGAAAAAGGAAGAAGCGAATGGGTGAACCGGGCAAGCTGCGACTGGGCGTGAATATCGACCATGTGGCGACCGTGCGCAACGCGCGGGGCGGTGATAACCCCGATCCGCTGCGCGCAGCACAGATCGCGCAGGAAGCTGGAGCGGACGGCATTACAGCGCACCTGCGTGAGGACCGCCGCC
>JAGXHD010000185.1 GCA_024636395.1 Sulfitobacter sp. | reverse complement strand
ATCCACCGTTGCCTCGAGCAACATGTTCTTGAGGGTGTTCGAGTTTCCCGCCGATCGCGCTGCCGTCAAATGGCGTTGCCGGCTGGATCCACGCCCCCAAAGTATGTCGTTGATTTCGGCCAGCTTGGCTTTGATGTCAGTGCTCTGCGTCGTGAACTCTTCGTCAGTCATCCCCTCCGGACGCGGATCGAGAGACTGGAGGGTAGCGCGGAGATCCTGTTGCTGTGTTATCAGCCGGCGCTCACGTGCAGTTCCTTGCAGAAATGGAATCTCATCTTCCATCTTGGTTTGAACTTTTTGGGCATGGCTGCGTGTAATGATTTCGTCCGGATCGCGCGCCCAGCGACGGCCGTCCCAGGCAAACCACCCGACACGAGGGACCGGAAGCGCGCTGTCACCATAGTAAAGGGCGAAACGCTTGCCATTGCCCGTGTCGTTAAGCGGATAGAGTGCCCCTTGCGCCTCGGGTGGCAATTCCTCTTCCGGGGTGCGGGGCGGGCCGTCATCACCGCCGTCATGTGGTGGTGCAATATTGTCATCGATGCCGATCGACGCATCGCCAATTGAAGCAGCCAAGCCTTCTACAGGCGTGACGTCTTCGGCAGCCGCAAACTTGCCGCGCACCTTATCCAGCCGATCATTCATTGCTACTTCGCCTGCGCTTTCAGATGCTGCTTCAGCAGTACCGTAACGCTGCTGGCGAACAGTCCCTTGAAGGACTTACCCTTATTTTCAGGCATTTCCTGTACACGGGCCACCAACCGCGCCACCTCATCCAGGTCATGAGCATCCAGAAAGGCCGTGACAGCTGATGGCTGTTTTACACCAGCGGTAATCACCGCCGGCACAAGCGCGGCAAGCCCAAATCCGTTGTAATACCTGATGTCATCCTTGACCCGGCTTTCACGGATCCCGCTCAGCACTACATAGAGCTCTGTCGAGTGACCAGATTCGACCATGCGCCGCACCAGGTTGATACAAAACACTTGACCGGGCTTTTTTCTGGAAGCCTGCGCGTTGTAGGTCATCAACTTGCACCCTGCCCGTTCGACAACAGAATCGCACTGCACTGCCCAAGGCTCGAAAGCGGCAAGGGCAGCTTTGAATATCTGGTTGCCCGTCAGTGCGGTTACGGCGCCATTGATCCAGCTGAAGGCTGCAGCCTCTTCCTCGATCGAAAGATCCGAGACCATCGCCGGCACCTCTGAAATTCCGCATAGCGCCGCGGCGTGGGTCCGGTGCTGACCGTCTATTATGGCAAACTGACCATTCTCGCGGCGCGAAAGCATGACAGGGCTAAACTTTGCCCAGTCGAAGTTCTGGGCGATCTTCCGAACATTCCGGAGCCCCGTCCGCTCCATGCTGCGCTGATATCGCTCATCGATGATGATGTCCTTGATCAGGACAAAAGCAACTTCGGGCTTGCCTTTCACTTTGGTATCGACCGGCTCCATGCCACTTGTATCAATCGTGCGGATTGCCATGGTCTTCCTCCTCAGGTTTTGAATTGAGAACGTCGTTAAGATCGACACCTTCACCGGCGTGGACGATCTGGGCGCGGAGTCCTGGGCGATGTGCCATTGCCCTACGCAGGCCGCTTTCAAGCTTGGCCCTAGTCGATGCCGTTTCGCTGTCACCGTCCTGAATGAATATGAGGTGCCTCACCCATGCCGGCGGGATAAAAGCCGCATCATCATTAATATCGGGAATGCCGGAATAGCGTTTACCGGGAAGCTTCTGCATCTTGCCCGCCATGTTTCCGAGATCTACCCCGACCCAGTATGCGGCACCCGGTACTGGATCCGCCGCCAGGGCGGTCAAAGTGGTTTCGATCCCCTCGCCCATGATCAAAGTGTCTGCGCCACGCGGGGTGTGCAGTCGGATCGCGCCGCCCTTTTTCGAACCTCGAACCAGCTTTGCAGGCATTCCCGTGTCTTTGTAGATGATCGTGGCTTTGCCATGTGGCGGATCAGCTGAAATCCAAGTCTGATGAACCGCCTCAAGCATTCCGCTTGGCGCTTGCACGGCAGCAATCATGCAGGGGCCACGATGACAGGTTTCCAGCTCTCGGCCGATTTTCTTGACGTAGGGATGATCCTTCAGCAAACGCAGTGCCCGGGGCAGCACGGGCAACATGTCGGCCGAGATCCCGCGGCACGCAAGATATTCGCTTATCAGGTTTTCCGGCGTCCCGTCGGCACGCTTCCAGATTGTCTTTGCATCTTCGATCGCACGGCGGCGATATCGGTCCTGATCCTCACGCTGTCGTGCTTCCTCAGCTGCAGCACGTGCGCGACGGCGCTTGATCTCTTCAGGATCGATATTGGCAGGCGCGTCACCACAGAGCCACTTGAGCGCATCCGGGAAACCCATGTTCTGCACCTGCATCACAAGCGCAATTTGGTCACCGCCAGCAATGTCGCACTTGCGGCACTGGAACAGGTTGCTGTGAAGATTGATACCGAACCGGTCCTTACCGCCACATAAGGGGCACGGCCCGACCAGTTCGCCACCTGTTTTAACAAGGCGGCCGATACCCAAGCGATGGACAACCTCGGACATTGGCATGCCCTTGGCTTCTTGGACGCGAGGATCCTCAGCAAAGCTCATTGACCCACCGCCATATCTTTAAGGCCGTTGCCCCCACAGAAATTGCGGCGCTCGACCTGGTACTGGGCCGCTTGAACCATGGCGCGGGCGGCATCGAAGTGTTCCGGCCGTTTCTCAATCCCGATCGCGCGGCGACCCGATAGAATGGCGGCGACCAACGTGCTGCCAGAGCCCGCGAACGGATCCAGCACAACATCACCGGGCCGGGAAGAATTCTCGATATAGATGTTCATCAGGGCGACCGGCTTTTGCGTCGGGTGGACAGCATCCGCTGGACGCGCCAGCCGAATGATGCGTTTTGAGCCGCCGTTTGCGATGTCACGCGCCCTTCCCTTCCAAAGGTACAGGGTGTGTTCGCTGTCCTTCATATAGAAACGCGTGCGCGAGGGGGCGATCTTGTCCCACGTCAGCAGGCTGTGAAACTTGAAACCTGCGCCGATGAAACCGCCATGGGCTGCGAACAGGTTGCGGTCGTCAGACATAACATAGCAGTCGGCATTCTTCTTGAGCGCCCGATAGATCGGCCCGCCAATTTCATGCCACTCAACCACATCCATCAGCAGGCCAGAATTATCATAAACGTCTGACGCGAACTTGCCGCCCATGGCACCGTTGGTGTTGCCGCCAGAGGTGAGGCGATATGGAGGATCGGTTACGCAAAGATCCGCCTGACCCTCGAGCAGCGGCAGCACATCACGCGCATCGCCCTGGATAAGTCGGCAGCCGCCAATGGTGATATCGCGCTCGATCGGCATCAGATGAGCGCCCCATCTTGCAGGACGCTGACCCGTTTGTTGATGCTGAGAGCATCGGAAATAGCACCAAAGATATCCTGGTCGCACATCCAGTTCTCGAACGGGACAACGACAAATTCCGCGCAGCGATCGAGAATGGTTCCGACCCATGCAGCTTTCTGCGCAGTTGACGCCCCTATTGGGAAAAACATGTCAAAGTCTGCTGGGTAGATCGCAGCAGCCATTTCGGTGTTCAGCCGCAAGGCTGCAATACGGGCTGGATGGTAACTCGGCTGTGAGAGAACGCCGATGATCCCTTTCATCCGATGCTTTGCCACATCTTCAATCATCTGATCGAAGCGAAGCAGCCCGGCCTTGCCGAACTCACCCTGCAAGGCCGCATAATTGAGGAAGGAAATCGCCGCGATCATGCGGAGACCTCACGACATTTGGTCGAGGGCCGAAGCTGTTGACCGCAAGCTAGGCGAAACCGCATGATAGAAGGATCGGGCAGACCCATGACAAACTGCCCGATCCGATGCGCAGCCCAGCAGTATGCTTGGGCAGCGGCACCAATGCCGCAGGAAAGGACCCTCCCCATGGCAATTGACGACAAAAATATCCCAAAGATTGAACTTGAAGAGCTGAGATATCCTGGAATAAGTTTTTCGAAGGCAGCACCGGCAGTGCCCGCAACGAGCCAAACTACCGGCAACGTCACAGTCAACAATGCTGGAAAACCAGCCGAACCTTCGTTTTTTGAAGCGATGCTAAACATACCAGTCAAGACCACTTGGAACGAGATTGACCTGCACAGCGGATTGTTCCTTCGCCTGCCCGTCCCGACACCATCTGACATGATGCCATATCGCGATGTATGCGAACTGGCACTTGAACAACTTGCACCGCTACTTCGGTCTTTAGCCGATCAAGTTGAACAAGAGTTCGGAGCTGTAGGCAAAGCCAGAGGAGCAGAACGGACTGAATAGCCGCTAGGATTGCGATAAAGACTAGCAATTTTCACCCTCCAAATAGGCAGGCGCGGCGAGGAATCTGACAACTCTGCCGCGCCCTATGGCCAAGGGTCGCGCTGTGAGGCAGCCACTGCCAAACTGCCCCAAGGGATCCACCCGGCCAATCTCGTATGAGGCGCGCGCAATCACTGCGCCGCACCCACGTATTCATAAACCGCCGCCCGCTGGCCGGAGCCATGCAGCACCGCATCGATGCTGAGCGCATAGTCGTTGCCACCGGATCCCCGATAATGCGTCTTAGTCATGCGCAGCCGCCCGCCCCAATTCTTCAGCTTGATGATCGCCCGCACTGTGGCAAACGGCTCATCAAGCGCGTCTGCCACCTCGGCAAGCGTGCAATCCCAGCCAAGCGGGCGACAAAACTGCCAGATGCGAAAGGCGATGGCGTGGCCGCGTGGTGTCATCTGTCATCCTCTTGAGAGTTTGCAGAAAGTTTTCCCAGCCGACGGGCAGCCGAAGCTGCCCACCAGTCGCCAACCGCCCCGAGGTGGTTGGCGACGATGATTTCCTTGATGACGACCCATCGCAGAAATCCCTTCATGCTGCGGCCTTCAGCTGGCGCTGCGCCTGGTCGCGGAAATGCTCGTAAGCATAGCCCACGGCAAAACCCGAAGGCGCATGACTACCGGCCCACCACTTTTTGGCGGTCGACCCATCGACCCCAAAGATCATGGCCGCATGTTCAGGGCTCTCGAAATTGGTGCGGATGAAATCCGACCACCTGCCCGCAAACTGCTGCCGATACGTGAGCACTTTATTTCGTTGGGAAAACTTTCTTGGAGACATACCTACATTCCGATCACATGTTGCTGGGTGTGAAGGTCCAACATCATCAACATTGGAAAGGCAGAGAGAGGGCGCGGTGGTCATGCTGCGTCCCTCTCTTCAATCAACATGAACGAGCACTTTTCAGGCGTCATCCATGAACCATGAAATTTTAATAGCCGATTGGACATTAGGCGGCGTCCTTTGTCCCAGGCAGAAGCGCATGCATCGGGACTTCGCCGTTCGTATGCGCTTCAATCTTCGCCGCGATCGAAAGACTCGGAGACTTAGCCCCCCTAACGATCTCATTCATGTACGAAGCAGATACGCCGATAGCCCGAGCAAATTCTCGCTGGGTCTGTTGGCTCTGCTTCAAAAATATGTCCAGTGTCATCATGCTAGGAAGTTCGCAAATGGCGAATAAAATAGCAAGTGGAAAAGTTCGCTATAAGCGATTAGCGATTTTCACGCCCGTGTGGCAATCTTCGCCCATGCAATTGCGCCTTAAAACACTCAGGAAAGAACGCGGATGGACCGCAGAAGTGCTGGCGGCGAAGGCGGGCACCAGCAAGAGTTACATTTCTGAAATTGAGAACGGAAAAAAATTCCCAAGCGGACGCCTGCTGAAGCGGTTTGCTGACGAACTGGACGTTTCCGTATACGATCTGATTGACAGTGATGACCTAGCGGAAGAAATCCGGACCCACCTTGAAATCATGAAGGATTTGAGCCCAGAGGATCGTCGCGCGGTTTCCCGTCACGCAGCTGGCCTTCTCGAGCAAGCCGCTTCGCCATCAAAATGACAGACTGTCGATCACGTTTGGATAACATCAGTAGCATTGCAATCTCATCTGCTCGTTCACAGTCATCCATTGCAACCCCCAGTGTTCCCTGTCCGTTCACATTGTCCGAGAGGTTGCGCTAGGTCAAGGATTGAGCCAGATCGATGGAAAATTTAGTTGATGCTAGAACACTTAGCATCGCCGAAAGACCACAGGGATGTCGATTTGCTGACTATAAATAGAGACAATTATCCCCAATTATACATGAGTTTATGAACGGAGTTTGAACAATGTCATTAGTAGAGAAAGCGAGATCTGACTTAGCCGAAGAAAGGCTACTCACAAACACTTTCAATGAAAGCACCGGCCTTACGTGGCTTTGGTCAATACTTTTTGGACCGCTCTATTTTTGGGTTCACGGGTTTGTAGGACGCGGGTTTGTGCTGCTAGCGATCTGCCTTTTTACATTTGGCATCGGAGTCCTCTTGGCCCCGTTCCTAGCATATCCAGGTTGGAAAAAGCGGGCAAGATTGAAAGCTGCTGATCTCGTTGCAATTTCGAATGCAAGATCGTCCAGGTGATATCAACTGGCGCTACCAACGTAGAACTTGCTGACAATACCGTAGCATTGGGCGCAGTAGCAGACATATAATTTGCGGCCCTCCTGCCTTCCTTCAGTAGGAAATCAACACTACTAGCCCGCTTCGGCGGGTTTTTCTTTGGTCTACGGCCTTCCAACTGCGGCGAGGTGCAGCTAAAATTTTGGATGCGAAGACACGTTATTCGCAATGGGCGAACTTTTGTATTGCCAACTTATTCGCTATGTGCGAACTTTCTCCTTTGTAAGCTCTTTGCAACGGAGAATGTAAATGTCCCCCACCATCGACATCGCAGTACACGTCGTCACCCATCCGCAGAACTTTATGCGGAACCCACAGGTCTGGGCAATCAACTGGGAAAAGCTCAAGCGGGCGCGCGGCCAGACGGTCCATCACGACCGCATCGGTGCCCCCGCCTATTTGATCGCACCCGCCTCGATCGACGAAGCCCACGCGCAGATCGCCCGCATTCGGACCAAGGTCCGCGAATACGCCGATGCGCAGGGCTATGACCTGCCCCCGAGTGCCGCATGATGACCGAACGCCTCGCAGCCTTTGTCCGTGGCATCGAACTGATCGACCACGATGACCCCGACACGCTGAAAGACGCGTTCATGAACGAGGTGATCGAGAACGGCGGCAGCTATGACCCGCCGGACGATGATCAGCGCTGCCTGTTCGAGATCAGCCTGCATGGCATCACGGCCAACGGCTTGTCTGAACTGATCGCCATCCGCAACTGGCGGATGACCGCAACCGTCGCGCTGGTGAACGCTGTCAATGAAGAGGTCGAGGATGATGGCTTCATCACCGTCCACCCGGCCTGCGGCAACCTGCGCAAGAACGCCAGAGAGCCTGCATACTCCGCCGCCCCTGCATACTCCGCCGCCGAAGATGCGCGCATCCGGTCCAGATATTTCACCAGCCT
>JAGXHD010000184.1 GCA_024636395.1 Sulfitobacter sp. | reverse complement strand
GGTTCTGGGGGCCGCGACCTTCGATATGGGGTTCCAGACGGTGGAATACGTGTCCTCTGCGCTGGTCGATCCGGCATTTCATGAGGGTGACGCGCCCGGCGATGTGATGGCGAAGCAGCGCGAGGTCTTGGACGGTCTGGGCATGCCGGCCGCGATCACCATGCGTCACGCCAGCCCGCATTTCGCGCATGTGTTCGCCGGTGACGGATATTCCAGCGGGTACTACAGCTATATGTGGTCCGAGGTGATGGATGCGGATGCGTTCGAGGCCTTCGAGGAGGCGGGCGGTGCGTTTGATCCAGAGCGCGCGAAGGCTTTGGAGGAAAACATCCTCTCGACCGGCGGCAGCCGTGACGCGGCAGAACTCTACATCGCGTTCCGGGGCCGTCTGCCGGGGGTCGAGGCGCTGCTCAAAGGGCGCGGTCTAGTAGCCTAGATCGCGGTCCACCAGATTGAGCCACGGCTCTCCTGCCTCGCCGCGCCGGATGTTTTCGACGATGCTCTGCGAGGCGGTACTGGCCCGTGTTTCGGCGGCGATGTGGGGTGTCACGGTGACCTGCGGGTGCGCCCAGAAGGGGTGCGCCTGCGGCAGTGGCTCCGTCCGGAAGACATCCAGCGTCGCATGGGCGATCTGGCCTGCATCAAGCGCTGAGATCAGTGCATCGTCATCTATAAGCGGCCCGCGGCCCGGATTGATGAGGAACGCCCCACGCGGCATCTGAGCCAGCGTATGCGCGTTGATCAGATTGGTCGTGGCGGGCGTATCTGGCAACAGGGTGACGGCGATCTCTGCACGCGCCAGTGCCTCCGCCAGCCCCGCATCACCGTGCAAGCAGCTGACACCAGCCACGTCTTTGGCACTACGCGACCATCCGGTCACGCGAAAGCCCAAGGCCACGAGCACCTCAGCGCAGGCTGTGCCAAGAGCGCCAAGGCCGAGGATCACCACATCCCGCTCCTGAGCCAGCGGTGCCGTATGCACGGCCCATTCATGGCCGGGATTGACGATATGGCGGTCCATTCCCAAATGATACCGCAGCACGTGCCCCGTCACCCATTCGACCATCCCCTTCGTCAAGCCGGGATCGACCATGCGCGCCAGCGGGATCTTTAGGGTCTCGTTGCCGGTGATCCGCTCGACCCCGGCCCACAGGTTCAACACGGCTTTTGCCCGCGTGAAGGGAGCGAAATCCTGCACATCGCTATTTGGTGCATAGACGATGTAATCGACCTGATCGGGCGCGATCTCCTGCGATAGGTGCGCGTCAATCCCCGGGGCCGACAGGGCGTCGCGCAAGGGGGTCTCATAGGTATTCCAACGCTCGGGGCGGGCTGCGAACAGGACATTGATCATCGGGCGAAGGCTCCGTCCATGTTTGCCAAGCCTTTAACCTCGACTGGATTGCCGGAGGGATCAGTGAAGAACATGGTTGATTGCTCTCCCGGCTCTCCGGCAAAACGCGTTTGCGGCTCAAGGATGAAATCAACGCCCTGTGCGATGAGATGGTCCGCGAGAGCGCGCCAGTCGGCGAAGGGCAGCACGATGCCGAAATGCGGCATCGGTACCTTGTGATCGCCAACGAGGCCCGTCGCGGCGACCGCCATCGGCATCCCGAGGTGGCACGAGAGCTGATGCCCGAAGAAATCGAAATCGACCCATGTGTCCGTACTCCGCCCCTCGGTGCATCCCAGCAGGCCTCCGTAGAAAGCGCGGGTTTGGTCAAGGTCGGTCACGTTGAACGCGAAATGGAAGATGGACATGCAGCAGCCTTATTCTTGAGAACAGCCCAAGAGATAACGCAGGAGCGCGCCCGTGCAAATACTGTTACCGCGGCCTGTGCACATGGGCCGATTGCACAAGGCCAAACGCTAGCATCAGCACCAGCATGGCCGAACCGCCATAGCTCACCAAAGGTAGCGGCACGCCCACGACGGGTGCAAGCCCCATCACCATCGACATGTTGACCGCAAAGAACAAAAAGAAGTTGAGCGCGATGCCCAGTGTGAGCAGCGAGGCGAAACGGTCCTTGTTCATGATCGCGGAGGCCACGCAGAACACGATGATCAGCCCGTAGAGCACCAGCAGGGAGATCCCGCCGATAAAGCCGAACTCCTCGGCAAGCGTGGTGAAGATGAAATCGGTATGCTTTTCGGGAAGAAAATTGAGACGCGATTGCGTGCCTTGCATAAAGCCGCGTCCTGTCCAGCCGCCCGAGCCAAGAGCAATCTTGGATTGTGCGATGTGGTAGCCGGTGTTGAGCGGATCCGAGGCGGGATCAAGGAACGTGTCGATCCGGCGGAACTGGTAGTTTTCGAGCATCTGCCAATCGGTGCCACGGGATTTGAAAACCGCCGCCACCAGACCGATGCCCGCGGCGATGACGCTGGCGAAATAGGCCCAATGCACACCTGCCAGAAACATCAGCCCGCCGCCCGCGGCAAGCAGCAGGATCGCGGTGCCCAGATCGGGCTGCTTGAGCACGAGCATGGTGGGCACGAGGATGAACAGGACCGGCAGCAGCACCCAGAAGGGTCGCGATACCTTCTTGGTAGGCAGCCAGTCGTAATAGGCCGCGAGGAACATCACCATGGTGATCTTGGTCAGCTCCGAGGGTTGCAAACGGATGACGCCCAGATCGATCCACCGCTGCGCACCCATGCCGACCGAGCCGAAAAACTCGACCCCCACCAGCAGCATTACCGATACGCCAAAGGCCAAACCCGCCAGATTCCGCCAGATCCAGATCGGGTCCATGGCGATCATGATCATGAGTGCCAGACCAAGACCAAACCGTTTGATCTGTGGCTCTGCCCAAGGATTATACTGCCCGCCCGCCACGGAATAGAGCATCAGAAATCCGGTGCACGCCACTGCGGTGAGCAGCAGCACCAGAGGCCAATTGAGATACAGCACTTTGCGCAGCCCGGTGGGGACTGATTTGACCGTATATTCAAGATAGCTCATGCTTGGTCTTTGCCTTTTTTCACGCGCGCCTGTGGCTTTACGTCCCGCAAGGCGCGCTGCTGGATCTCGATACGGTCGCGGTCCGCAGCTGGATAGGCCTCCAGTGGCGGCTCCCCATTATAAAGCGCTTGCAGCAAGGCATCGCGCGCGATGGGCGCCGCCGCAGCGGAGCCACCGCCGCCATGCTCGACCAGCACGGCGCAGGCATAGCGCGGATTGTCGTAAGGCGCGTATCCCACGAACAGCGCATGGTCGCGCTGCTCCCAAGGCACATCGGCATTGTTGACGACGACGGAGCGGACCTGGCTGGTCCCCGTCTTGCCGGCCATGCGCATATCGTCCGCAATGATACGGCTGCGGTAGGCTGTGCCGCGCCTGTCGTTCACGACCGCGTACATGGATTTCCGCATCTTGCGCAGGTTGTTCTCGTTCATGTCGAGCGGGCCGTTGCCCTCGATGGGCTGCTCGATCCCGTTGACTGTCTTGACCAGCCGGGGCCGCACATCGCGCCCGGTGGCCAGCCGCGCGGTCATCACCGCGAGCTGAAGCGGGGAGGCCAGCATGAAGCCTTGGCCGATTGACGCGTTGACCGTATCCCCGATCACCCAGGATGCCCCCCGATTGGCCAATTTCCACTCCTTGGTCGGTGTCAGGCCGGAGTTGACCGAGCTGAGCGCCAGATCGTGGCGGACCCCCAGACCAAAGCGGTTGGACATGGCCGATATCTTCTCGATCCCGACCTTGAGTGCCAGATCGTAATAGTAGACGTCGCAGGATTGTTTGAGCGAGTTTTCCAGATCGACCCAGCCATGCCCGCCGCGCTTCCAGCAATGAAAGCGGCGGCCGCCGACCTCAAGATGACCGGGACAATATACAGTCTCGTCCGGTCCGATGATCCCCGCCTCGATCGCCGCCATTGCTGTCATCATCTTGAAGGTGGAGCCGGGGAGGTAGGCGCCCTGGACCGTCTTGTTGACCAGTGGACGGTACTTATCGACAAGCAGCGGATCATAATCTTTGGACAGGATTCCGCCGATGAACAGGTTTGGATCGTAGGAGGGCGCGGAGGAATTTGCGAGGATGTCGCCCTTTTCACAATCCATGACCACGACGGCAGCGCTCTCGCCGCTCAGCCGTGCCTGAATGTAGTTTTGCAGCTTGGCATCCACGGTCAGCTGTATATCAGCGCCGGCAGTACCCTCACGTCTTTCCAGTTCGCGCATAACTCGGCCCGTGGCATTGACCTCGACCTGCTTGGTGCCCGCCACGCCGCGCAGCAGTGCCTCCTCGCGGGCTTCCACGTTGATCTTGCCGATCTGGAAACGCGGGATGCGCAGCACTGCATCGGGATCTTCCAGCGCTTCGAGGTCTTTCTCGCTCACGCTGCCCACACGACCCACCACATGGGCGAAATCCGAGCCGCGCGGATAGACGCGGGTGCTGCCTACTTCCGGCGTGATGCCCGGCAACGCGGGCGCATTGACGGAGACGGCACTCACCACTTCCCAGCTGACGTCCTCGGCGATGGTCACGGGCAGGAAGCGCTCGGAGCGTTTGGGCTCCGCCAGCGCGTTCTCGATCTGCTCGGGCGTGAGATTGATGAGATCGGCCAACCGCATGATGACTTCTTCGACGTTGCCCGCGTCCTCGCGCACCATAACGATGCGGTAGCTCGGCACATTCTGGGCCAGCTTCATGCCGTTGCGGTCGAAGATTTCGCCGCGCACGGGTGGGATCAGGCGAATGTTGATCCGGTTTTCCTCCGCGAGAAGCCGGAATTGATCGGCCTGATCAACCTGCAAATACTGCATGCGCGCGGCCAGCCCGCCCATGAACAGCAGCTGCACCCCGCCCAGCAGCGCTGCGCGGCGGCTCAATTTGACATGGCTTGCGTCTGTTTCGGCTCTGCTGCGTCTCATGCGGTTTGCCTCATTGTTGTCTCATGCGCGCCCGCCGAGGGCGTCCAGTTCTCCGGGAGCGGCGCGGCGTATGCCCATCACGGAGCGCGTGATGAACACGACCGCCGGATAGATCAGAACCGTGATGCCGAGCTCGAGCAGGCCGAGCCGTAGCTGGGGCGCTGGTACGAGCATTATAAAGAGCACGATCCTGTTGGCGAGCAAAATTCCCGTGAGCAGGATCGCCACGGCCACCCATTCGGCTCCGAACGTGGAATCGCGCAGGATGCGGCTGCGGCCCTTGAGATTTTCGCAGGCCAGCAGCGCCAGCAGCGCCCAAAGGCCCGGCGGCCTTTGCAGCATCAGATCGGACATCAGAAAGACGACCGCGAGCAGCAACGTGGGCACATATTCAGGCCGCCGTAGCGACCAGGCAAATGCAAAGGCGATGAGCAGGTCCGGCCCAACCAGATGCCGATTGGTCCCTTGGTCCAGCAACGCGCGCAGACGCGCCTCCGCCGGATCGATCTGCTCCAGCGGCGGCAGCAGTTCGGGTGCGAAAAGGGTGACTGGCTGGGTATCGATCGGCAGCAGATGAAAAAACAGGATCAGCAAGGCAAGGGCTACGAATGCGCTGCGCATAATAAAAAGGCGAAGGGGGGAAAGCTCATCCATGGCGCGCTATTCCGTCACGGCGGGAACGTCCACGGGCCGCTCCTCCGCCGCAGGCACCGCATCGGAGACGATGGTGGGTGCGTTGATCACCGTATCGGTGCCGTGATGGCGCAGGACCCGCAAGAACTCCAACCGCTCGAAATCAGCAGCGAGGCGGACGCGCAGACGCCCTCCGGGATCTGCGGCGATCTGCCCGATCAGGAGGCCTGCGGGAAACACACCGCCGTCGCCGGAGCTGATCACGCGGTCTCCGGGGCGGACCAGTTCGGGGTTTTCAAGAAAATCGAGCGGCGGGGCGGCGGAATTGTCGCCCGAAATCATCGCGCGCTGGCCGGAGGGCTGGATCACCGCCGGAATACGGCTGCTCGAATCTGTAAGCAGGATCACCCGCGCAGTATTCTCGCCCACGCCGGAGATGCGGCCAACAAGGCCGATGCCGTCCATCGTGGCCCAGCCTTCCACCACGCCGTCGCGGGCGCCCACGTTGAGCAGGACCGATTGCCGGAACGGCGAGCCGGAATCCGCAAGCACCACTCCTGTCACGTAGGTCAGGCGCGGATCAAGGCGCACGTTGTTGAGATCGAGCAGGCGGGCGTTTTCCTGTTCCAGCTGCAAGGCCGCTTCCTTCCAGGTCTGCATCCGGCGCAGCTCCGAGCGGAGCTCCTGATTTTGCTCGGACAGGCGCTGATAGCTCTGGAAATCACGCAGCAGGTTAACTGCGCCGGTCACGGGCGCCATAGCCCAATCGAGGTTTGGCACGACTGCGTCGGTTACCTGTGCGCGAAACCGCTCCACGCGCGGGCTGTCGATCCGCCATAGCAAAAACACGGCCCCCAGCACCACTACCAGAACAGCCGTGATCAACCGCCGAAGCGGGCCGGTATATTCGTTCGGCTGTGATCGGTCTTTGGCCATGGCGGCGCAAAGCTCCCCCTGGTGTGCGCTGTGCGGCGCCGGGTGCGGCGCTTAGCTGTCGTAGTCGATAGCGTGGCGCAACTGCTTCTCGTACTCAAG
>JAGXHD010000183.1 GCA_024636395.1 Sulfitobacter sp. | reverse complement strand
CCATAAGCGCGACGCCTTGCGCCAGTGTCTCGTCAATGCGGGCGCGCAGCCAGATGGCCTGTGCAAGCTGCTTGCGGCGGTTGGCGATGGAGATCTGCATGGCGTGTGTGGCGTCGCAGGCACCATGCGGGGCCTTGGACTTCAGATGCGCGCCAATCATCCGAAAGCGAAAACCCGCTGCAGTTTCCAACGCCAATTCCAGCGGTGGCTTGGAAAACACCACCAGATCCTCGGTCGCGTCGATGTCGAGATCGATGCGGAACGCGCCGTCAAACCGCGGCGCGCCGGTGGGGCCCAGCGGACCGGTGGCGGGTCCCTGCGGGTCATGCGTCGCTTTCAGCACATCGGGATCATAGAGCAGTGCAATCTCCTGCTGTGTGTCGTTCTCGAACCCCATCACAGCGCGGCGCGTGCGCAGATCGAAACGTGCGGCAAAATTCTCAAGTGCTGCGACAGTGCTGTGAGTACGCCCCGCATCAGGCGCTTCAATCACCATGATCGCATCCGCATCCAGTGCGCGGAATACATGTCCAAGGGCTACAATCTGGTCCGCGCGGGTCACGTCCCAGCGGCCCGACCAGCCCTCATCCTCGCGCAAACGGTCCTGATCATCAAAGAGGCTGGCGAACCATTCGACGTTGTAGGTCGCGATGCGCATCAGACGGCCTTGCCCGAGATCGTCTCCCACGCGCGGTTGATATCGATCATCCGCTTTTCGGCCAGCTTGACCGCTTCTTCAGGCAGGCCGCGCGCGATGAGCGCATCGGGATGATTGGCGCGCACCAGCTTCCGCCACGCCGCGCGCGCTTCCGCACGGCTGGCCCCCGGCGGGATGCCCAGCACCGTATGGGGCAGCGGCGAGGTGTTTGGTACGAAGCGCGCGCGCAACGCCTCGAAATCACCGTGCGGGAGCGCGAAGATCGCAGCCACCTCCTCCAGAAAAGCGTTTTCATTGGGGTGGTACAGCCCATCGGCCATGGCGATATGGAACAGGCCTTCCATCAGATCGGTCAGCATATCGGTATCTTCACCGAACATGCCCTTGATCCGGCGGGCATAGACATCGAAGCCCGCCACGTCCGTGCGCGCAAGATCAAAGACCCGCGCCGCCCCCGCCGCATCGGCATCCAGGATCTGGAAAACCTCGCGAAAGGCGGTGACTTCATCACGGGTCACCTGCCCGTCGGCTTTTGCCATCTTGGCGCCCAGCGCGATCACCGCGATGGTGAAGCCGACCGAGCGCTCAGGCGCGCTGCGCAAACGGTCGAATACCGCCGAGAGCCCTTCGCCGGAGGCGAGGGCGGAGAGAGCCTCGGAGATGCGGGTCCAGATCGACATATGTTCACCTTAGCGCCGGTGGAGTGGTTTGTAAGGGCGGGTCGAGGGTCAGGCTCATCAAAACAAGGTCATGCCAGCGGCCCGATTTGCGCCCTACCTGCGGCACTTGCCCCGTTATTGCAAACCCCATTCGGCGGTGAAACGCGATGGCGGGCGCATTTTCTGAGCCGATGCCCGCAACGAGCACATGGATGCCCTGCGCGCGGGCGTTGATCATCGCTGCTTCTAGCAAAGCCCGGCCAGTGCCAAGGCCGGGCCTGGCGGTGATGATGCTGTGCTCGGCCGTGTGGACATACCCATCACCCGCGCGAAAGGGCCCCCAGGTTATGAACCCGGCGCAGACCCCGTCGATCTCGGCTACGAGAAAGGCGTCGCGGCGCGCGGACAGCAGCGCGCGCAGATCGTCCGGAGTTTTTTCCACGCTGGTAAAGGTCGCGGTCGTATCGCGGATCATCGCGTTCCACAGATCCTGCACGGCGCCCAGATCGGCCGCGCGCGCCGGACGGATCAGCACAGCGAGGCTGGCCCGCCAGTCGTGTCGATTCGGGCGCGCAGGAGTGGCAGGCCCGGGTGGAACGTGATGCGCGCGTCGATCAGGATTGGGGCCAGAAGCGCGCCCAAAGCGGCGGCGGCGGGATGGTGGACCTCAAGTGCAGCAAGGCGACAGCCCTCCTGCGTCAGGCGCTTCGCAGGATGGGCATCGGAGGTCCATTCGATCAGTGCAGGCGCGTAATTGTCATAGGGCAGTATCCCGCTGGCAGGCACGGCCATACGCCAGCGCAGATCACCGCGCTTTAGCTCAACGGGCGCGCCGAAACCCTCCGGCAAAGCAGCGAGCGTCGCGTCCAGATCGTCACAGCGGCAAATCCAGTTGGTCAGGCGCGGAGCGCCCTCAAAGCGGTCCAGATCGAACCAGCGGGGGCGGTCAGGCTGCGGCGCGGCGGGGTCGATCGCGATCGCCTCGAGATAGAGATCGTCCTGAAGACCCAGAAGCGTGTTGTGCGTGTGGAACACCGCATGCGCGCCTCCCTGTTGCAGCGGCACGCCGAGGGCCTGCTCCACATGCGCGGTGGCGGCGGCGAGGGTTTCTCCTGCCACCGCGATATGATCGAGAGTGATCATGTGCGTGCAGCGCGGATCAGCTTGAGAATGTCCTGCGCCGCAGCGGGGATATTGGTGCCGGGACCGAAGATCGCCTTGACCCCTGCATCGTAGAGGAACTGATAATCCTGCTGCGGGATCACACCGCCGCAGATCACCAGAATATCCTCTGCCCCTGCCTCCTTGAGCGCCTTGACCAGTTGGGGTGCCAGTGTCTTGTGGCCTGCGGCCTGACTGCTGATGCCGATGACGTGCACATCGTTGTCGACCGCGTCTTGGGCCGCCTCCGCTGGCGTCTGGAACAGCGGCCCCACGTCCACGTCAAAGCCGATGTCCGCGAAGGCGGTCGCGATGACCTTGGCGCCGCGATCGTGGCCGTCCTGCCCCATCTTGACCACAAGCATGCGCGGGCGGCGGCCTTCGGCCTCGGCGAAATCCTCGACCGATTTCTGGATCGCGGCGAAACCTGCGTCGCCCTCGTATGCCGCACCATAGACGCCTGCGAGAGTTTTGACTTCGGCGCGGTGGCGGCCGAACTCTTCTTCCATTGCCATGCTGATCTCCCCTACGGTGGCACGGGCGCGGGCTGCCTCGATGGCTGCTTCGAGCAGATTGCCGCCCTCTGCCGCGCGGCGTTTGACCTCCACGAGCGTTTTCTCGACGTCACCGTCATCGCGGGCAGCGCGGATCCGCTCCAGACGCTTGATCTGGCTGTCGCGTACGGCGACGTTATCCACATCCATGATCTCGATCG
Organism: Sulfitobacter sp.; assembly: GCA_024636395.1. Taxonomy (GTDB): domain Bacteria; phylum Pseudomonadota; class Alphaproteobacteria; order Rhodobacterales; family Rhodobacteraceae; genus JAGXHD01. The sequence goes on along the minus strand of JAGXHD010000183.1, from coordinate 7,506 downwards.
CGTCTTCCTTGTCGCGGCGATATTTGTTCACGCCCACGATCACATCCGTGCCCCGGTCCTGCCCCGCTTGCCGTTGCGCGGCTGCTTCCTCGATGCGCAGCTTGGGCATACCGGTTGCGACAGCCTTGGTCATCCCGCCCAGTTCCTCGACCTCCTCAATCAGCGCCCACGCGGCCTCAGCCATGTCGTGGGTGAGCTTTTCGACGTAGTAGGAGCCCGCCAGCGGATCGATCACATTGGTCACGCCGGTCTCCTCCTGCAAGATCAGCTGTGTGTTGCGTGCGATGCGGCTGGAGTTCTCGGTCGGTAGCGCAATCGCCTCGTCGAGCGCGTTGGTGTGCAGCGACTGCGTGCCGCCCAGCACGGCGCTCATCGCCTCGTAAGCGGTGCGGATCACGTTGTTGTAAGGGTCCTGCTCGGCGAGGCTCACGCCGGAAGTCTGGCAATGGGTCCGCAGCATGCTTGATTTAGGATCTTTCGGTTCAAACTCCTCCATGATGCGCGACCACAGCAGGCGCGCCGCGCGCAGCTTGGCCGCTTCCATGAAAAAGTTCATGCCGATGCAGAAGAAAAACGACAGGCGCGGCGCAAATCTATCCACATCCATACCTGCGGCAATGGCGGTGCGCACATACTCGCGCCCGTCTGCCAAGGTGAAGGCCAGCTCCTGTACCAGGTTCGCGCCCGCTTCCTGCATATGATAGCCGGAGATCGAGATGGAATTGAACTTCGGCATCTCGTTGGCCGTGTATTCGATAATGTCCGCGATGATCTTCATCGAGGGTTCAGGCGGATAGATATAGGTGTTGCGCACCATGAACTCTTTTAGAATATCGTTCTGAATGGTGCCGGAGAGCACGGCACGGCTGTGCCCCTGCTCCTCGCCCGCCACGATGAAACTCGCGAGGATCGGGATAACCGCGCCATTCATCGTCATGGAAACGCTGACTTTATCCAGCGGAATGCCGTCGAAGAGGATCTTCATATCCTCGACGCTGTCAATCGCCACACCGGCTTTGCCCACATCGCCCTCAACGCGCGGATGGTCGCTGTCATAGCCGCGGTGGGTGGCCAGATCGAATGCCACGGAAACACCCTGCTGGCCCGCTGCGAGTGCGCGGCGGTAGAAAGCGTTTGATTCCTCCGCCGTTGAAAAGCCCGCGTATTGGCGGATCGTCCAGGGGCGGCCTGCATACATCGTGGCCTTGACGCCACGGGTGTAGGGCGCCTGACCTGGTATGCCACCCAGATGGCCCACGCCCTCCAGATCCTCGGCGGTGTAGAGCGGGGAGACGACGATGCCTTCCAGAGTTTTCCAGGTCAGATCCGAGAGCGCGCGGCCGCGCAGCTCCCCCTCAGCCAGTTTGCGCCAATCGTCCTTGGAAGCGGGGGTCGGTTTGTTGGTCATGGGACTGTCCTTTTGTCAGTGCTCCCACAGGCAGGCTGAGGCCTGTTCTTGTGCGGGAGGGATCCTCTGTCAGTGTAGCAAGCCCGTCCGCACCTGCGGTGAGCCACATCATATCATCGGCATAGGCTTCGCGCAGCGCGGCAGATTGCGCGGGCGTGAAGGGGTTCCAGCGCCCTTCACCCACCGCCAGATTCGCGGGCAAGGCCGTGGCGGGCACGCCGTTCTCTACCATTTTAGTGCGCAGCATCACCACGTCGGGCGAGCGGTTGAGCCAGCTTTCAGCGTAGGAAGATGGCGCGGGATGCTCTGTGGCTTGCGCCAGCACCTTGTCGGCCTGCCCTGCGCATTGCTCGAACGGCAGGACCTTGATCTGGGCATGGGGCAATGCGCAGGCCAGATCACTAATTACATCGCGCCATGTGCGCGGGGAAGTCGCCAGCGCCGCCAGTCGCACCTCATCCGGCAGGGGATGCCCGCGCCCGAGCCCGTAGGCTGCAATAGACGACCACCAAAGATCCTGCGCGCGAATACACATAACGACGCGGGTGATACCGCCCTCAAAGGCGGCATCGAGCCGGGCCATGCGTTCCCCGATGGCGGGATAGAGGCTGGCGGCCCGCAGGCACGCACGCGGGGCGCCGATCATGTTTTCCTCGCTCACCAGCAGGCGCTGCGCCCCCGCCCGCTCCGCCTGCGCGGCGTGAAGGCGCACGCGCCCCATTGCGCGGCGTTGCAGATTGCGCCCGTTGAGCATGCGCGGCGCGTCAAAGAGCCCGTCAAAGAGCCCCTTGCGGAGCATATGCGGCTCCCAGAGCGCGGTTCCCTCCGCCATGAGGCGCGACCGGTTGCCACGGACATAATGCTGAAAACTGGTCGAGCCGGTGCGGTGGGCTCCTACGTGAAGAATGATATCCATAAGCCTAGCAATACCTTTGCGCATCAAGGCTGCACAGGGCAGCCAGGGAAAACAGTCTGCCGCAGTCATGCGACAAAACCTCTTGCGGCGCTCTTAATGGTAAAAATGGCGCTATGCGGCTTCGCAATCGCCCTCGCCCCCCCTATATAGAGGGCAAAGGGAGAGCTTATGAAGTCTTTGTTAGGTGCTGTTATTATTGCCGTTTTGGCGGGTGGCGTGCAGGCACAAACGCTGTTCTCGCCACATCTGCCACTCGTGATAGTGGAGGCGGCTGGGACGGATTTGAATGAATTTAAATGGAAAAACCGCCTCGTCATTGTTTTTGCCGACAGCGAGGACGATCCTGCCTTCATCGAACAGATGGAGTTGCTCAATTTAAGACCCGAGGAGTTGTCCGAGCGGGATGTGGTAGTGATCGTGGATACGGATCCCGCCGCGCGCAGCGATATCAGGCTCAAAATGAGGCCGCGTGGCTTCATGCTGACGCTTGTGGGCAAGGACGGTAATGTGGCGATACGCAAACCTTTCCCCTGGAGCGTGCGCGAAATCACGCGGAGCATCGACAAGATGCCCATGCGCCAGCGCGAAATACGCGAAGCCAAGGAAACGCCGGAAGGCTGAGGTTTACGCATTACCTACAGGCTCCCCGAGCAATTTCGAAATAAGAAGTGGGGGCGCGGCTGCCTCCACCTCACTCGAACTCCATGATCACATCGTCCACAGACAGGCTGTCCCCTGCACCCGCGTTGATTTTGGTCACGGTGCCTTTTTTCTCTGCGCGCAGGATGTTCTCCATCTTCATTGCTTCGATGGTGCACAGCGCCTGCCCTTCCTGAACCTCGTCGCCAACCTGCACATCAAGCTTTACGATCAGGCCTGGCATCGGGCAAAGCAGCAGTTTGGACGTGTCCGGCGGCACCTTCACGGGCATCTTGCGCGCCATTTCGGCCTGTAAGGGCGTGCGCACGTGAACCTTCATATCCGCGCCGCGTGTGCGGATGCGGAAGCCGCCGGAGATCTTGCCCACTTTGAGGATCAGCGGTTTGTCCGCCACTGTCATCGTGGCAAGGTGGTCGCCCGGGGTCCAGTCGCCTGCAACGCGAAGGGTCTCACCATCCGCGAACGCGACGGAGGCCCCGGTTTTATCCGCGGTTATCGTCACGTCAAAGCTGTGCTCTTGTAAGGTCACGTTCCAGTCGCTGCCGACTTTGCGCTCGTGATTGTCCATCCGGCCGGACACGCGTGCGCGGCGGATCTCGCCGACGCGGTGCATGGCAGCGGTGGCGGCAGCAATGCGGCGAAGTTCGCCCTCCTCCAGCGTCACACCCTCGAAGCCGTCAGGATACTGCTCCTCGATAAACGCGGTGGTCATTTCACCTGCGACGAAGATGGGATGATCCATCACAGCGCTGAGGAAAGGCAGATTATGGCCGATCCCCTCCACTTCAAAGCTGTCGAGGGCCACGCGCATCCGCTCGATGGCCTCAGCACGGGTAGGCGCCCATGTGCACAGCTTGGCGATCATGGGATCATAATACATCGAGATCTCACCACCCTCGTAGACGCCAGTATCGTTGCGTACGGCTGTCTCGCCCGAAGGAGCATCGCCGTGCCATTTATCATTGTCGAGAAGCGGCCCTGCCGCGATTTCCGCAGGCGGGCGGTAGCGCGTCAGACGACCGATGGAAGGCAGGAAGCCGCGGTAGGGATCCTCGGCATAGAGGCGGTTTTCGATGGCCCAGCCGTTTATCTGCACATCGTCCTGGGTGATGCTCAGCGCTTCGCCATTAGCCACGCGGATCATCTGCTCGACCAGATCGACGCCGGTGATCATCTCGGTGATTGGATGCTCGACCTGCAAACGCGTGTTCATCTCGAGGAAGTAGAAGTTCTTGTCTCCGTCCACGATGAATTCGACAGTGCCAGCACTCGTGTAGCCAACGGCCTGCGCTAAAGCGACCGATTGCTCGCCCATCGCCTTGCGGGTGGCAGCATCGAGGAACGGGCTTGGCGCTTCTTCCACGACTTTCTGGTTGCGGCGCTGGATAGAGCATTCCCGCTCGTTAAGATAAATCCCGTTGCCATGCGCATCGCAGAGGACCTGGATTTCGATGTGACGCGGCTGGGTCACGAATTTCTCGATGAAAATCCGGTCATCGCCGAAGGAATTGGCCGCTTCATTCTTGGACGACTGGAAACCCTCCCGCGCCTCCGCATCGTTCCATGCGATGCGCATGCCCTTGCCGCCACCACCCGCCGAGGCCTTCAGCATCACCGGATAACCCACATCATTGGAGATTTTAACCGCCTCGTCCGCATCCGCGATGATGCCCATGTAGCCGGGTACGGTGCTTACACCCGCTTCCTTGGCGATCTTCTTGGAGGTGATCTTGTCGCCCATCTTTTCGATCGCGCCAACCGGGGGACCCACAAAGGCCACGCCCGCCGCACTCAGGGCTTCGGCAAATTTGGAGTTTTCGGAGAGAAAGCCGTAACCGGGATGCACCGCTTCGGCACCCGAGGATTTTATGGCCTCCATCACCTTGTCGATCACGATATAGGATTGATTGGCTGGCGGCGGGCCGATGTGAATGGCCTCATCCGCCATCTTGACGTGCAACGCTTGCTTGTCCGCATCCGAATAGATCGCGACGGTCTTGATGCCCATTTTGCGTGCTGTTTTGATGACGCGGCAGGCAATCTCGCCCCGGTTGGCGATCAGGATCTTATTGAACATAGCTTCGGCCCTTGTGATGGAAAAACTGAGGTGTGAAACGCAAAAACCCCCACCGGCGAGGTGCCGGCAGGGGTCTGCGGAAAGCGGGACTGGAGGCAAAGCCTCCGCCGAAGCTGTTATCTACGGCAGTTCGTGATGTTGGAATTACAGGCCAATACGTTTGCGCCTGCGCCCAAGGCTGCCCCTGTTGCGAGGTTGCCACCGGTGACCGCAGCAACACCAGCGCCGACCGCGCCGCCGCCGAGGGCCTGTTCGCCGATGTTGTTACCGCAAGCCGCAAGGCCTGCGACAGCTGTAAGTGCAAGTACGATTTTGGGCATTCCCATGAGTTCGATCCTTTTTTTGAGTTCCTTGGCGAACAAACACCGGACCGGCCAATACGTTCCCGCCTCACCCGAACTTTCGAACACGCAGGCGGTCCAACCCGGCCGGACCTCTCAAAAAGGACGGGCAGCGCGGCGGAGGGACTTGCCTGCTGCCCGTCAAAGGAAGGGTTTTGGTTCTGAGGTAGGAAACGCAAGTGACTGTAATACGGCTGCGCTACCTGTCTCACCCTGCGACGGGTAAGCGCACAGACCAAGCCGGATCTTCGACGACCCTGAATATCGGCCAAGCCTCGCCCATAAGGCGGTGTGCTGCGCAACATCATGCCGATCACTCGCCCACAATCGCGGGAAAGGACTGCCGCGCGCTTCGCATATCGATCTTGAGCATCGCCTCGTAGTCGGCAGGGTCGAAGGGATCTGTTGCAGGGATAACCTCGCGGCCGAAAAACCACGACAGGCGGCCGGCATCCAAATTGCCACGCTCGAACGGTTCTTCGCCGAAGGTTTCCCAAAGTGCTTTGAAGAAAGCCTCGTCCGCGCGCTTGTCGGGGGCACGGCGGTCGGAGCGCCGCTCTCGCCGGGTTATCTCTGTGGCGCCCTTAGGATTGGCGCGACGCAGTGTAAACTGGAAATCGGTTCCAGGCAGACGACCCGGGAAGCCGCGGTGTTTGAGCATATAGGCTAGTGCCATGCTGCGCCCTCCGCGGTGAGGACTGTTTGGGTCAGGACGGGCGCAAACGCCCATCCTGTCTGTGATTTATTTGTACTTGCCGGTATAGACCGGCTCTTGGCTGATTGGCTCAACCACGACAAATTCTTCGACCTGCTGCTCGCGCGCACAGGCGGCAACCAGGACGACGAGTCCGAGGGCTGCCAAAAGCGTGATGTTCTTCGACATCTGTATCTCCTGTCACTTGTTGTACGGGACGGGCTATCACACCCTGTATTGTATCCCGCATGGGAATCGGACGCTGCACACGCACCGTCTTGAGGCATCATATCCGACCGCTGCACCGCTGGATATGTGGATAAAACTGTGGGCAAATTCTGTGACTCCAAAGTCGCAACTACAGGATCGCGTGAGCGTCGCGCCGCAAGATATTGTGCGTGCATCAGAAGTCATCCCATATGCAGCTGTCGCTTTCAGGACGAAACGCTTCGAAATACTGGACAGCGTCCGGGTCCGCTACGCCGAATTCGGTAATCCGGTCCATGAAGGAAATCACGACCTTATCGCCTTCCAGCGTGTACTGCGCAATATAGGGAAGCGCCAGTGTTTCACACAGGTACTTCATATCTTCGCCTGCGGTAGCGAAGGAAATCTTGTCCGGCCCTTCGGCGATCAGCGGCGCGAGGAAGCGAAACCTCAAATACGTCGCATCGTCCTGAGCATCCACCAACACTTCATGTAGGCTCACGGGCTGGCCCGACGGCACGTCTGCCGCCACAGCGGGGGCCGCGAGCAACAAGATGGTGAGTAGCAACTTCATGGCGTTTCCACCGAATGGGTCTCGAACTCTGCAGGCGAAACGATCTCGATCAGTTCCATATCGTCGGAATGGCGCACCTCGCGGTGGCGGATGCCGGAGGGCTGCAACACGCAAGAGCCCGCCCGCAGCGTATGCTCTCCCTCCCCTTCATACTCAAACACCACCCACCCTTTGGTCACATAGACCATCTGGAAATCCAGATCATGGGTGTGCCAAATGCCGGGGCTCTCCATGCCGGGCACGGCACGGATGACGTGGGCGCCAAATTTGCCGCCCGTCGCCTCCGTGACGCCAAGCTGGCGATACTCGAAAAATGGGCGCAGGCCCGCGCCTGCGAAGGTGCCGCTGTCGGCATGGCTGATGGTGAAACCGGGAGTGGACCAGATGCTCATGGCCTTCCCCCTCCGGTCAGGTGTTGCGAAGCGCCTCTATCAACTCGTCCTTGTTCATGTCCGAGCGTCCGTCGACTTCCAGTTCTTGCGCCCTCTCGTAGAGCGCGTCGCGGGTCCAATCCTCGTAAGGCGGCGCCTTGCCCCCCTTGCGCGACGGGTTCCGATCGTCGCTGGCCTGTGCATTGGCGATTGCCGCGGCCTTGCTCTTGGATGCACCATCCTCGCGCAGTGCTTCGT
>JAGXHD010000182.1 GCA_024636395.1 Sulfitobacter sp. | reverse complement strand
GCTATAACAGGCGGCAAAGCGTTCCCTGGCGGCTGCGGAAACGGTGAACCTGGTCTCCTCCATCCCAAGCGGTCCGAAAATCTCTTCTGTAAAAAACTGCTCGAGCGTCTTGCCGGTAATCACCTCTATCACCCGACCCAGCACATCAATCGCGACAGAATATTCCCACCGCGCGCCTGGTGCAAAGGCAAGTGGCAGCGCCGCAGTGCGCGCACAGGTCTGCGCCAATGTCTCGTGGCTGCCGTAAAAGCTCACCCGTTTCTCAGCCATCTCGGCGCCCAGCACCCCGGGATTAAACGGATAGCTGAGGCCGGAGGTATGGGTCAAAAGCTGGTGCAGCGTCGGCGTGGCACAGGGAGTAACCTGATCAATCGCGGTGGCCCCGTCGATCAGGCAGTGCATATCTGCAAATTCAGGGATGAAGTCCGAGACAGGCGCATCGAGGTGGGTCAATCCGCGCTCGACCAGCATCATCACGGCGACGGACGTCACGGGCTTGGTCATGGAGTAGATCCGCGCCACCGTATCGCGCTGCCACGGCAGATTACGGGCGACATCCCGCAATCCGCAATCGTGGTAGTAAACCTCCCGCCCCTGATGTGCGACGAGCACAGACGCTCCGGCCAATTTGCGATCATCGATATAGGATTGCATCCAATCCGCAATGCGATTCAACCGTGCGGTATCAAACGCAGCCATTAGACCTCCAGCCATTCCTTGCGCACGTCATCACGGGCCTTCAATTCCTTTGGCGTGCCCTCGAATACAACCTGACCGTGGCCCATCACATAGACCCGGTCAGCGATGTCCATCGCGATGGAGAGCTTTTGCTCGACCAGCAGGGTCGAGATGCCCTTCTCCGCAATAGCCTTCAGCACTTCGGCAACCTTTTGTACCATCTGCGGGCTGAGGCCCTCGGTCGGCTCGTCGATCATCACGAAATCAGGATCGCCCATCAAGGTACGGCACATGGTCAGCATCTGCTGCTCGCCGCCCGACAGCACGGAGGCTTCAACGTCCGCACGCCGGTCGAGGTTTTCGAACATCTCGAACATCATCTGCATTGACCAGCGCCCGGCGCCATCCTTCTGGCCAGGTTTGAGTCCCAGCGTAAGGTTCTGCCGTGTGGTCAACCCCGGGAAGATATCGCGGTTCTCGGGCACGTATCCGATGCCTAAATTCGCGACCTCGTAAGCCTTCTTGCCCGCGATCTCCTGCCCGCGAAACTTGACGGATCCGTGGGGGACGACCTCGCCCATAATTGCCTTGCAGGTTGTAGAACGGCCAACGCCGTTACGCCCCAAAAGGGCAACGATCTCGCCCTCCTGCACATTGAGGGTCACACCCTGAAGGATGTGGGATTTGCCGTAATAGGCGTGCATGTCGGTGACTTCGATCAATGTTCTGCCTCCAGTGCAGCGCCCAGATAGGCTTCTTGTACCTTGCGGTCCGCGCGTACGTCCTCCGGTTTTCCGGTCGCGAGGATTTCGCCGTAAACCAGAACGCTGATCCGGTCGGCGAGCCCGAACACCACACCCATGTCATGCTCGACCATGATGAGGGTCTTGCCCTCTGTCACGCGCATTATGAGATCCATGATGTAATCTGTCTCGGTGTTGGACATGCCTGCCGTGGGCTCATCCAGCATGATGACATTCGCACCACCCGCGATGGTGATCCCGATTTCGAGCGCGCGTTGCTCGGCGTAGCTGAGCGTCCCGGCAGGCAGATTACGGCGCCCCAGCAGATTGATCTGATCTAAGATTTCGTCGGCTCCTTCCGTCAATGCGCTTGAACGGTTCACCAAATTCCAGAAGCTGTATTTATAGCCCTGCGCCCACAAAAGCGCGCAGCGGACATTTTCGAACACTGTCATGGCCGGGAAAATATTGGTGATCTGGAAAGAACGGCTCAGACCTTTGCGGTTGATCTGGTAGGGCTCCAGCCCGGCCAGATCTTCACCGTGCAACTTGACTGTGCCCGCCGTGGGCGCGAACCGCGCGGTAATCAGATTGAACAGCGTCGATTTGCCGGCCCCGTTCGGGCCGATGATCGCGTGCCGCTCTGCCTTGCCGATCGACAGGTCGATGCCACGAATGATCTCGGCCTTTCCGAAGCTCTTCTTGAGGCCGGTCAACTCCAGCGCGGGTACACTCATGATGCCGCTCCTCTTGTATTCGCTTCGTTCCAGGCTTCCTTGAGACTTGGCGCTGTGGCACGGGCAATCCCCAGACCCACTGCCGCGATTGCGGCTGCGACAAGCCAGGGCAGGACGGTATGACTGTCGAAGGTGGTCCAGAAGAGGGTCATTTCATGATCTCCCGTCGCGGCGTGCCGGTAGTGGAACGTCATCTCGACCAAAGCGCAAACCGCAAGGATCCCGATGGCCGCCGGCACCAATGTCTTTAGATAAGGTATGATCAGCAACTTTGATTTGCCTAGCTTGAAGGCCGGCACGTGCATCATGATCAGTCCAGCGAGACCACCCGGGAAGAACATGACCGTCGCCAAAAACAACGAGCCTGCGTAGAAAGCCCAGAGCTCTGTCTGGAGGCTGAGCACGGTTTGGACGAGGGTAAACACCACCGCCCCGATGATAGGGCCAAAGAAAAAGCCCACGCCGCCGAGGAAGGTCACAAGCAGGATCACGCCGGAGGAGGCAGTATTGAGGTTCTCTTCCGTCAGGATCTCGTAGTTGATAGCAAACAAACCGCCGGAGACGCCGGCGAAGAACCCGGATGCAACGAAGCTATAAAAGCGCACCCAGCGGGCGGAGTAGCCCAAGAATTCGGCCCGCTCAGGATTGTCGCGCACTGCGTTGGCCATTCGTCCGACGGGCGTGCGGCTCCAAAGGAACATCAAGGCGGCAGAGATGATCGTCCACACCGCGATGAGGTAATACACGTTGATCTGTTGCAGGAACTCGTTTCCAAAAAACGGCAGCGCATCGGTCCGGTTGCCCGAGACGCCGCCCTCGCCTCCGAAAAACGCGACGATGATGACGGAGGATGCCGCGATCAGCTCCCCCACACCGAGCGAGATCATCGCAAAAACGGTGCCCGCGCTTCGGGTGGAGAAGGAACCGACGATCATCGCCAGCCCCATGCCGAACAGGCCACCGAAAAACGGCAAGATTACAAGCGGAATGCTGGAGAAGAAATCCGATGTATTCATTATGTGCATACAGGCAAAGCCGCCCACACCGGCATAGACCGCATGACCAAAGCTTAGCATCCCGCCTTGTCCCAACAGCATGTTGTAGGCCAGCGCAAAAACGATGGTGATCATCATCTGGTTCATGAGCGTGATCGTGGAATTGTTGGTGAACACTGCCGGCAGCAGCAGCAGCACCAGCGAGGCGATGATCCACGGCGCCAAGTTGAACAGCATCAGACGAAACTGCATCCGCTCGGAAGGCTTGGACGGATCAGTAGTGATCTGCTCCTCCGGACGCGCGCCTCTGGGCATATCGGTGTTAGGATCGAAATTGCTCATGAGCTGCGCTTTCCGAAAAGTCCTGCGGGGCGGAAGATCAGGATCAGTACCATCAGGATATAGGGGAGAATGTCGGCGATCTGCGGACTGGTCAGGCTCCAGAAATCCCGAAACAGGCTTTCGTCCAGGTTTTCCGGCGTAGCGATTCCGAGACCGTTGAGAATATTGGACATCTCAATGTTGTACGCTTTGGCGAATGTGGTCATCCAGCCGATGAGCAAGGATGCGAACAAAGCACCCCACAGGGAGCCAAGCCCCCCGATCACGATCGTCACGAAAACGATGGAACCGAGGACGAAGGCCATGCCCGGAAAGGTGCCCAGCACCGGCCCCGCAATCACACCAGCCACACCGGCCAGGGCCGTGCCAACGCCAAACACCCCCATGAAGATCAGCGGCACGTTATGGCCCAAGGCTTCGACCGTGCGCGGATAGCTGAGGGCAGCCTGAATGATCATGCCCACGCGTGTTTTCGTCAACACGTAGAGCAGTCCGATGAAGATACCGACGGAGATGAAGATCATAAAGATCTTATAGGCGGGGATCGAATTGCCGGAGATGGCGAAAGCTGTAAAATTCAGAACATCTGGTACGGAATAAGCCATCTGGTTTTTTCCCCAGACGAACTGCACCAGCTCCTCGATCAGCAGGGCCAGACCGAACGTGAAGATCAGCTCAGGAACATGACCGTATTGATGCACCCGCCGCAGTCCATAGCGCTCGACCGCGGCACCGGCGAGGCCCACGATAAGCGGCGCAACCAACAGCCCCATCCAGAACCCAAGCGCCAAACTGATGGAATAGGCAAAGTAGGCGCCAAGCATATAGAAGCTGGCGTGGGCAAAATTCAGCACGCCCATCATCGAAAAAATAAGGGTCAGGCCAGCGGACAACATAAACAAGAGCAGTCCTGTCACGAGCCCGTCGATCAAATTGACGAGAATAAGGTCCATTGGCCCCTCCAGCAGAATGATGGTGAATTAAAGCAACGCCTGCCCTCCGTCACCGGAGGGCAGGCTGAATCTGTAGCGCTTTTACGGGCGCTGCATCTCGCAGGTCGTCGGCGCATCGGCCGATGCCATTTCGACGGTCTGTTCCGATACGACACCAAAGGTGGAGCCGTCGAACGGGAAAGTCACGCCTTCGTCCGTGTGGTTCAGAATGTTGATGTTCTGGATCGCCTGATGGTCTTCGGCACGCATCATCACTTTGGAACCCCAAATCGTCTGGTATTCCATTCCTTTGAGCGCGGTCGCCACAGCCACGACGTCATCTGCCGTTCCCGCTGCCTTGATCGCTTCCGCCAGCATGCCGACAGTGTTGGAGATGCGGGTCTGGTCGATGTTGCCATCAGGATACTTGGCCTGGAACGCCTGGTAGTAGGCCGATGCTTCCTCGGTCGGTGGCGGGTTCACGATCCCTTCTGAGACAAGGCGGATCGCACCTTTGCCGGTCTCGCCGAACGCGCCCGTCATGCCGGAGCCTGCACCGTAGTAGGTGTAGATCGGGCCGGTAAAGCCGTTCTCGATGATAGATTTACCAAGGCCCAGCATATCAGCGCCCCAGTTGCCGGTGATAACGGCATCCGCGCCCGACGCCACGATCTTGCGTGAGTAGGGGGTGAAGTCCTTCACCTTGCCGATGGGGTGCAGCTCGTTGCCGACGATCTCGATGTCGGGGCGCTTTTCGCCCAACATGCTGACCGCGGCATCGGCTACGGCCTTACCAAACGAATAGTCCTGACCGATCACATAGACCTTCTTGATGCTCTCATCTTTCGCGATCACATCGGACATAGCGTCCATTTTCATGTCGGCGTTAGCGTCAAAACGGAAGTGCCAGAAGTTACACTGCTCGTTGGTCAGCGCAGGGTCCACGGCCGCATAGTTCAGAAACAATACGCGGCTATCGGGGTTGCGGCGGTTGTGCTTGTCGACCGCTTCGGTCAGGGCCAGCGCCACAGCCGAGCCATTGCCCTGCACGATATAGCGAATGCCCTGGTCAATCGCGACCTGCAACTGGATCAGCGATTCTTTCGGGCTGGTCTTGTTGTCGAACGAAACGATTTCAAAGGTGTCGCCGTCCAGAACGCCGCCTTTATCATTTACCATGTAGTCGGCTGCAAATTCAAACTGGTGCAGACCGTTTGTGCCGGTGCTGGCAAAGGGGCCGGACAGCGGATCAATAAAGCCGATCTTGATGGTATCGGCAAACGCGGAGCCAGCACCTATAATCAGTGAGAGTGCGGAGACCGCACCGAGTTTTGTGATATTCTTCATTTTGTTCCTCCCAAGGACAGCCCGCCGCGGTTATGCGATCATTCTCAAATGGGCTACCGGAAGTAGAGTTGCACACCCCCCACGTAAGTCAAGTACTGTGATAAACGCCCGGAAATGGTTTTGGCCGGTGCGTGGAGCCTAGGCCGGGGCCGATTACCCGGCCTTGCGGCGCTTATTGCTGTCAGAAGATATCTAACCATCTGATTACATTGATAGCTCTCGTGCCTAGAGGGAGGAAAGATGACGTTTGGTCAGCGTGACCTCCGGTTGCGAACGTACGCATGGGTAGCCCAAAGATTTCCTGAAAAATCGGGAATTTCTATCCGCAAGAGGCCGTTAGACAGAGCTCTGTATTCCGCTATGCGGAACAGATGACCGCTCTCTGATTTGAACCGCGAACGAATCCGGCGAGGCGACCTACTGCTTGATGCTCAGTGCTTCGGCGACCTTCAGCAGGCGGGCGGCATAAATCGTCTCGAGCTGCTTGGTCTTTACGCGATAGGAGGGCCCACCCACGTTAAGTCCATACACCCGTCCGTCGCTGAGCGAGTGCACCGGCACCGCAATGCCATTCACATCCGAGCGCCAATTGCCGTAACCGGTACAATAGCCTTTGGCGGCATATTCGCTCACCGCCTCCTTGTGAATGGCGCGCGCTTGCTCTTCGAACTCCGGTCCTTCCATGCGGGCAAAGCCGAAGATCTGTTCACAGCGGTCCGCTGGCGTGACCGCAAGGATCGCCTTGCCGATCGCGGAATGGAACAGCGGCAGCCGCGAGCCCACGCGTACCAGCAACGTCACACCTTCGGTAGAGCTGTCGGTCGCGAGATAAATCACTTCCGTGCGGTGCTGCTCGCCGAGGGCGACAGTCACGAAGGGATTAGGCCCCTCCATCCTCAGCGCATGCATCTCATGCTTGGCCCGGTCGCGCATGTCCATCGCCGCCAGTCGGCTGAAGCCGAGCCGTAGTACACCCGCACTCAGCCGATAGGTCCCCACGCGAGTGTCGGCGACCAGATAATCAAGCTCGCAAAGCGTGTGGGTAAGCCGCGAAATCGTCGCTTTGGGCAAGCCTGTCCGCTCTGAAAAATCGCTGTTTGTCAGGGTCAAATCATCACGCCGGAAACAGCGCAAAATCTCGAGGCCGCGCGCGAGCGCCGTGACGAAGTTCCGGTCCTTCCCTTCCCCCTCGGCGTCAAAGTGATCCATCGCTTACCCTCGCTTGAGGGCATCGAGCCCGTGCTGAGCAAACACCGGCACGAAGGCGCCGACTTTCATCGCCCGTTCGGGATTGGACGCATTGCCGTCAAGCGCGCGCTTGAGCACGCCCTGAATGATCGCGGCCATCCGGAAAAAGGTAAACCCAAGGTAATAGCCAAAGTTATCAATGCCCTTCAGATCGCGCCGCGCACAGTATTCAGCGATGAAGTCCTCGTCGGATGGCAAGCCAAGTGCTGCGCGGTCCAGCCCGCCCATACCGCGCCCCTCGCTGCCTGACGGAAGCTGCCATTGCATGATCACGGCGGCCAGATCGGCAAAGGGGTGCCCGATCGTCGACAGCTCCCAATCCAGAACCGCGCGGCATTGCGTGCCCGTCGCGTCGAAAATCATGTTGTCGATACGGTAATCGCTGTGCACCAGCGTGCGCTGACCATCGTCCTCGGGCCGCTCCCCCACAAGCGCGTCCATCAGCTGATCCATCGCCGGGATCTTGTCCGTCTCGGAGGCGCGGTATTGCTTGGACCAACGGCCCACCTGCCGCTCGAAATAATTGCCCTCGGGACCATAATCGGCGAGGCCTACGGCATCAATATCGACGCTGTGGAGCGCCGCGAGCACGCGGTTCATCTCCGCGATGATCGCAGCACGATCGTCAAAGGAGACATCAGGCATCGCCGGCTCGTTGAAATTGCGCCCCTTCACGTGGTCCATGATGTAGAACATCGAGCCGATCACGCTGTCGTCCTCGCACAGCAGATGCATCTTGGACACCGGCACATCCGTGTCTTCCAGCGCCTTTTGCACGCGGAACTCGCGGTCGACCGCATGGGCCGATTTGAGCAGAACTCCCGGCGGCTTACGGCGCAACACGTAGGCATGATCCGGCGTCTTGAGCTGGAATGTCGGATTGGACTGCCCACCCTGAAACTTGGTGACCTCCATCGGCCCTGTGAACCCCTCCAGATGTTCGGAAAGATAGGCGTGTACCGCCGCTTCATCGAGGGTTTGGGTATCGGTCATAAGTGGTCCCTAGCTATAGCTCATCAGTGTGGCGCCCTCGGGCGTGGCGAAATGTGGCGTCGCGTTGAATTCATTCAGCGAAAACAGGCTACCCGAAAACATGAACCGCGTCATGGCTGCATTCTTGATCTGGAGATTGAGGTTCATCATGTGCTGCGCGGGCGCATGCAAGGAGCGCGCTGTCATTTGCCCGATCACCCCGCCGGAGCTGATCACCAGCACCCGTTTGGCGTCCGTGTCCACGGCAAAGGCACGCGCGGCCTCGACACGGTCCGCGAATTTACTCCACGTCTCGGCAGGGTTCTCGATCTCGTCTTTCTGCCAGGCAAACACAGTTTCGCGCAGAATGCGGAAGTGGGCCTTGCGGTCCCCGTGGACAGGCTCGGGCAACTCGCCCTTTAACCGCGCCTCGAGCAGATCGCCGAAATCATATTCGTTCAGTCCCGCATGCTCTTCGCGCTGCGGATCGAAACCCATCTCGGCAGCCGTATCAATCTGGCGGTTCAGTGTGCCAGTGATCACGCGGTCGGGCGTCCAGCCCATCGTACGCAGCCATGCGCCTGCCGCCCGCGCCTGCGCACGGCCGAGATCGGACAAAACATCATAATCCGCGGCCCCGAAGGAGGCCTGGCCGTGGCGTATGACAAGCAGTTCAGCCACACCGCACCCCTTGGGTGCGATGAGCGCGAGGCAGGGTATGCGCGGCATGCCCGTTCGCACCCCGTATCAATTGAAGCATCATCCTCACGAAAACTCCGCCGCCAGCTTTTTGCCCGCCGCAAAATACTCCGTCGCCATGCGGTCAACGATTGCGCCCGCAGGACCCACGGATTTGATCGCGCCGATCCCTTGCCCAGAGCCCCAGATCGTTTTCCACGCCTTGGGCTTTTCGCGGTCCGTCCCGAAATTCATGGAAGAGGCATCTGCGGTTGGGAGGTTATCGGGATCCATACCCGCATTTTTCACCGACCCCTTCAGATAGTTACCGCAAACCCCAGTGAACAGCGAGGAATAGACGATGTCGTCTGCGCCGCTCTCCACGATCATGTCCTTATAGGCCTGATCGGCATTCGCCTCATCAGTCGCGATAAAGGGCGAGCCGGTGTAGCCTAGGTCTGCGCCCATCGCGCGCGCGGCCAGCAGGCTCTCGCCCGTGGCGATGGAGCCAGACAGGGCGATGGGGCCTTCGTACCATTCGCGGATTTCCCGCACGAGCGCGAAGGGCGATTGCTGCCCCGCGTGCCCACCCGCACCGGCGGCCACTGCGACCAGTCCGTCGGCGCCTTTTTCCACGGCTTTGCGCGCGAATTTGTTGTTGATGATGTCGTGCAGCACGATCCCGCCACAGCTGTGCGCGGCCTCGTTAACCTCGACGCGTGCGCCCAGCGAAGTAATCCAGATCGGCACTTCGTGCTTCGCCGCAATCTCCAGATCCCGCTCCAGTCGCGTGTTGGAACGGTGCACGATCTGATTGATCGCATAGGGCGCGGCCGGCTGATCCGGGTTCGACTGGTTATGTCTGTCCAATTCCTCTTTGATCTCCGTCAGCCACGCATCGAGCAGCGGTGGCTCGCCCTCGGCTTCCCGCGCGTTGAGCGCCGGAAAACTGCCCACGATGCCGGCCTTGCACTGCGCGATCACCAGTTTGGGCACCGAGATGATGAACAGCGGTGACGCGATGAGCGGGATGCGCAACCCTTGCAGGGCTTTGGGCAGATGGGAATCGGAACGGGCCATGGAGCCTCCTGAAGTCATGTTGACGGTAAGGGGGCGGGTGAACCCGCCCCGTTTGTTCGCAAATTGCAAGGTTTAGAGGACCTCGAAAAGGCCTGCTGCGCCCATACCGCCGCCCACACACATCGTGCAGACCACGTATTTGGCACCGCGCCGCTTGCCCTCGATCAGCGCGTGGCCGACCATACGTGCTCCCGACATGCCGTAGGGGTGACCGATGGAGATCGCGCCGCCGTTGACATTCAAAAGCTCGTCGGGAATGCCCAGCACATCGCGCGACTGGATCACCTGCACCGCGAACGCCTCGTTGAGCTCCCACAAACCGATATCGTCCATTGTCAGCCCGTGCGCTTTCAGCAGCGGTGGCACAGCATAGATCGGGCCAATGCCCATCTCGTCCGGCTCACAGCCTGCGGCCATCACACCCATGTAGCGGCCCAGTGGCGCAAGCCCCATCTGCTCGGCCTTCTTGGCTTCCATGATCACGGTTGCAGACGCCCCATCGCTCAGCTGCGAAGCGTTGCCTGCGGTGATGTATTTGCCTTCCGCGATGTGGATGCCATTCTTGTGAACCGGCTGAAGTCCCGCGAGGCTCTCGGCGGAGGTGCCGGGGCGGTTACCCTCGTCCTTCTCCAGCGTCACCTCGTGCTCGGTAATTTCCTTGGTTTCCTTGTTCTGCACCATCATCATCGAGGTTAGCGGCACGATCTCATCGTCGAACTTGCCCGCTTCCTGTGCCAAATGCGTCCGCTCCTGGCTGCGCGCGGCGTATTCATCCTGACGCTCGCGCGACACGTTATAGCGCGCCGCGACCGTCTCCGCCGTTTCCAGCATCTGCATGTAGATTTCGGGCTTGTGCTCCTTGAGCCAGCCATCCGCCTTCACGCGCATTTCGGGCGTCTGCACCATAGAGATGCTCTCGACACCGCCGCCGATCACTACGTCCATCCCGTCAATGATGACCTGCTTGGCCGCCGTGGCGATCGCCATCATGCCCGACGCACACTGCCGGTCGAGCGACATGCCCGCGACAGTCACGGGCAGACCCGCACGCACCGCCGCCTGACGCGCGATATTGCCCGCCGAATGGCCCTGCTGCAGGGCGGCACCGATGATGCAGTCCTGAATTTCCGCCGGATCGACACCCGCCCGCTGGACCGCGTGTGCGATGGCATGTGCCGCCAGCGTCTGTGGCGTCGTGTTGTTGAACGCCCCGCGATAGGCTTTCCCAATCGGGGTACGGGCTGTGGATACGATAACTGCGTCACGCATGGTGTAGTCTCCTTATTATATTTACCAGTCGAGCTTCAGACCCTTGGCCTTCGCTGCATTGAGGGCATACTTCTTGGTTTGACCAAAAGCATCGCCCAGTTGTTGTTGATCGTGTGGATCGCGGATTTCCTCAAACCGCGCAGCCACTGCTTCAGGGGTATTCTCGCCCCCTATCAGCGTGATGCCCTGCGTCTCGTATACCCGCGTCTCGGCGTAGCTGCCCGCACCGGCGCCAAGGATCATCTGGCTCGGCGCATCCTCGCTCACCAGATACAGCAGGCCGGGGGTGATGGTCTCGGGGGCCAGTAACTCCTGCGCCGCTTCGGGCAGCAGATCGGCTGTCATCCGCGTCGCGGCTGTGGGGGCCAGCACGTTGACGCGGATATTGTCGCGCGCGCCCTCCATATGCAGGATGTTCATCAGCCCCAGCATCGCGGCTTTCGCCGCCCCGTAGTTGGACTGGCCAAAATTACCGTAGAGCCCGGAGGCAGAGGAGGTGAGCACGACCCGTCCGTATTTCTGCGCACGCATGATGGGCCAGCAGGCGTGTGCCACGTTGGCCGAACCGATCAGGTGCACGTCGACCACTTTGCGAAAGGCGGCCATCTCCATCTTGGCGAAGGTCTTGTCCATCAGGATACCGGCGTTGTTGACGCAAATATCTATGCGCCCCCATGCGTCCATCGCTTCAGCGATCATATCCTTGACCGCGTCGTCATCGCTTACATCGGCACCATGGGCCATGGCCTCGCCACCCATAGCCTTTATCTCGTCCACCACGCTCAGCGCTGCGTCTGAGGATGTGCCAGTGCCGTCGCGCGACACGCCCAGATCGTTCACCACAACCTTCGCACCTCGCGCCGCCAGCCCCAGCGCATGGGAACGGCCAAGACCGACCCCCGCGCCCGTGACGATCGCAACGCGGTTATCGAAGCGAATATCTGACATCAGTGCAGTGCCTGCTCAAAGATATTGGGCCCGCTCATGACGTTGATACCGCCCGAAACTGGGATTACCGCACCAGTGATATAGGCCCCGCCGCGTCCACACAAAAAGAGCATGCAGCCGCCGATATCCTCATCGCGGCCCACACGCTTCAGCGGCACATCTTCGCCCACCTTGCTCCGCATGTCCTCGTCGTGTGTGGCAAATGCGGTCATGCGCGACACAAACGGCCCCGGCGCAATGCTGTTGACGGTGATATGATCACCCGCCAGTTCCTTGGCCAAAATCTTGCTGATATGGATCACGGCGGCTTTGGACGTGGCATAGCTGTAGGCACCATCGCCCATCTCCCGCTCGCCCATTACCGAGGCAACATTCACCACCCGCGCAGGATCATCCACCGTACCGGAGGCCTTGAGCATGGGAAGCAGTTTTTGCGTCAGATCGAAAAGGCCAGCAACATTCACGTTCATCACCTTTTCCCAGGCCTTGAACGGGAATTCCCCCAGAGGTGCACCCCAGGTGATGCCTGCGTTGTTCATAAGGATATCGAGTTTATCGGTATGCGCCTGCACGGCGACCACCAGCGCGTCAACGCCCGCCTCGGTGCCCACATCGCCGGCAAAACCAATCGCCTTGCCCGACGCCCCAAGCGCGTTCAGCTCCTTGGCGACCGCTTCACAGGCATCGCCCTTGCGCGAAGCGACCAGCACGGTGGCCCCCGCCCGCATCAGTGCTTCCGCAGCCATCCGCCCGATGCCCGTGGCCCCGCCGGTGACAAGCGCCACCTTTCCGTCCAGCCCGAACAACGTCTGAATATCCATGCTCAAAATCCCCTCAGTGCCGCAACGCGTTCCGCGTGATAGCTATAGTCGCCCAGCCATTCAGCGCCGACCCGCGCCCGCTTCATGTAAAATCCCATGTCGTAGGCATCGGTCATGCCGATGCCCCCGTGCATCTGCACGCCTTCCTGCACCGCCAGCGTGGCGGTCGCGGTCGCCTTCGCCTTGGCGAGCGAAACAGCCAGTTCCGCGTTCTCGGGATCACTGTCGAGCATGCGCCCTGCATTCAGGATCGCGCTGGCCGTCACTTCGGTCTCGCACCACAGATGCGCAGCGCGGTGCTGGAGCGCTTGGAAGCGCCCGATCTCGGTACCGAACTGTTTGCGCTCTTTGAGGTAACCCACGGTCATATCGAAAGCGCCCGCCGCCAACCCTGCCATTTCCGCCGCAAGCGCCGCCTGACCCGCGCGCAACGCGGGCTTGAGGATCGCCATCGCGCTGTCGACCTGTCCCAGAACATCCTCGCCCGTCGCTTCGACGTTCTCGAAATCAATCTTGGCCGCATCGCGCGCGTCGATCATGTTGGATTTGTGCCGTGTGATCCCCGCCCTGTCGGCGGGAATATCGAACAGCGTCAGACCGTCCGCCGTGCGCGCCAGAACCAAAAGACGGTCCGCCATCGCACCATCGACGACAAATGTCTTTCTACCCGTCAGGCGAAAGCCGTTGCCATCCGCCTTCGCCTCCATCGCAGTGGCATCGGGGTCGTGCTTGATTCCTTCATCCAGAGCCAGTGCATAGGTCATATCACCGGCGGCAATTCTGGCCAGCGCCTCCATCGCGCGACTGTCGCTCACCTGCCGCAAGGCCGTCGCCGCCATGACAGCCGTGCTGAGAAACGGGGATACCGCAAGCGTCTTGCCCATCTCCCGCGCAATCACATTCGCCGCGGCAAATCCCATATCGGAGCCGCCGGCCTCTTCCGGTACCAGCACACCGGCCCAGCCCATATCGGCCATCTCTTTCCACAGCTTTGCATCGTGGGTCTGGCCCGCATCGCGCATTTTGCGGAAGGCACTCACCGGAGCGGCACCATCCAGAAAACCACGTGCCATATCAGCCAGCATCGTCTCTTCTTCAGTCGCGACCAGTTTGCTCATGCCGGCAGCCCCAGCACGCGGCGTGATACGATCGACAGCATTACTTCGGAGGTACCACCCTCGATGCTGTTGGCCTTGGTGCGCAGCCAGTCGCCCGCACGGTTGCCCACGTCGCCGTCCCATTCGAGTGCTGCGGAGCCCCCCGCCGACATCATCAGTTCATGCCGCTGTTTGTTCAGTTCGGTGCCCATGTATTTGAGCATCGCAGATGCGTCTCCGGCACCCTGCCCTGCTTCCGCTTGATCTTTGTACCGCTCCAGCGTGAGGCCAATGCTCAGCGCATCGATCTCGCAGCGCATGGCATCGGCGCGCAGCGTTGCATCCAGCGTGTCGAGCGTATCGGTCAGTACCGCGCCGATCGCACGGCCCCCGGCCAGACCCTGACCCCCGCCCGAAATCATTTCACGCTCGTGCGTCAGCAGATACTTCGCCACATCCCAGCCACGGTTGGGTGTCCCGACAATGCGATCTTTCGGCACTTTCACATCGGTGAAAAATGTCTCGCAGAACGGTGAGATGCCGCTGATCATCTTGATCGGCCGCGTCTCCACGCCGGGATCCTCCATGTCGATCAACAGGAACGAGATCCCCAGATGCTTAGGCGCCTCACGGTCTGTCCTGACCAAGGCAAAGATTTGATCGGCTTTATCAGCATAGGATGTCCAGATCTTCTGGCCGTTGACCAGCCAGTGATCGCCCTTGTCCTCGCCATAGGTCTGCACATTGGCCAGATCACTGCCCGCGCCCGGCTCCGAATATCCCTGACACCAACGCACTTCCCCGCGCGCAATCGGCGGCAAATACTGCAACTTCTGCTCGTGGCTGCCAAAGTGCAGCAGCGCGGGCCCGAGCATCCAGATGCCGAAGCTTTGCAACGGAACACGCGCGTCGATGCGGGACATCTCCTCGGTGAAAATCTTTTCCTGATCGCGCGTCAGGCCGGCCCCACCATAGGCTTCCGGCCACGTCGGCACGGTGTAGCCCTTGGCAGCGCAGCGATCCAACCAGATCTTCTGCTCTTGTGAACTGAACACCCAGTCCTTACCGCCCCAGCAGATCGAATTCTCGGTGCCGCCGCCATCGCGCATTTCCGGTGGACAGTTCGCCTCAAGCCAGTCGCGCAACTGCGTGCGAAATTCCTC
>JAGXHD010000181.1 GCA_024636395.1 Sulfitobacter sp. | reverse complement strand
CGTGTGTAGAGGGCGACCCCGCACTCGCGCATCCGCTGTGGATAAGAGATAATGGTGAGACCGTCATACGCGCAGACCGCCCCAATACACGTCAAGGTTATCAATCACGCTTCTGTTCTAATCCACCACGGGAATCTGGGGCGCGCTTTGCCTATATCCGCGCTGCCTAACCCGACGATGCCGCCAACACGTCCGATACTGCCGTGGCTTCTTTTCAAGGAGAACTCTTCTAAACCAGGTTCATGGCGCATGGCCTATGCGGTCGCCGCAGATAATCTGATGAACTAGGATAGTATCGGCCCGGAAGTGCTGCGGGCCGTTTAGACAAATGGCGCGCCCATTTGTCATAAAAACAGCCGCGCCACGATCAAATCAGCCCCAAAATATCGCTGTAACTCTCGAACGGCAGCGCAGGGTAAGGGCCCGGCTCAAGTGCAAAGAGCTCTAAGCCACATTGCACGAAAGCGATCATTCAGGTGATTTGGCCTCGTACATCAGCCCTTTCGCTGTGCCCTTAGCAAAGCCCTTCCAGTAGGAATGGTCCTCTTTCTCCGTGCCGTCATCGTTCACCGACCACACACCAGCGTTCGAATCCGACACCAGATCAAGGTAAGTCGCAGCTTCCGCATCAGCCTTGAGCCGGTCATCCATCCAAGCCGTGACGAAATGCTGCGCAATGTTGTTCATGCGCACCGTATTCCAGACCGAATCTGTGTAATGCTCTGAAATATTGAAGCCTTTTTCTTCGTTGAAGTAAAAGCTCTCGGCAGGCGCAGGCATCGGTGCAGCAGCGTTGTGGCCCGCGTTCATGTAAGTCAGCAACGCGGTCTCGACCCCGCTCACGTTCTCCCAAATTGCGCGCACGCCGGTTTCATAGAGCGAGGTATCATCCTGCGATCCAGCGATGAACAGCATCGGGATTTGCACACCGGCAAGGCCTTCCGCATCCCAGAAGCCTGTATTCATGCCCCAAGGTCCGATGGCCACGGCGGTTTTAATCCGCGGATCGGGCAGTGCGTTATGAGTGTCCGAGCCTGCGAGGTGAATGCCCAGCGTCCCGTGCGGCCCGCCCCAGCTATACTCGACCGACGCCTGCGTGACGCCGCCGCCTGCCGTGATGATAGCCCCGTAGCCTCCCATCGAATAGCCGATGATCCCCGTATTCTCCGCGTCATAAAGGCCCGCGAATTCGCCTCCCTCCGCCGCTCGCCCCGCGAGCTCTTCGAGCACGAAGAGCTGATCCAGAGAGCGATTCACCAGCGTGGAGCCGAATGCGGCCTGCGTGCGGTAGGTGCTGTCCGTGTGGTCGATCGAGGCCACGACATAGCCTTTGGACGCGAGGTTTTCCGCCAGATGGGACATCAGGAACCGATTGCCGGGATAACCGTGGCTGATCAGCACCAGCGGATAAGGAGCATCACTGACGGAAGGCGCGGCATCACGCATCGCGCGTCCCGTGATCGTCACTTCGGTCGCGCCGTCGCGCAAATAGGCGCGAATCTCGTTCGATCCGGTTGCATCCGCTGCCGCCGGATACCACATCTCGACCGTCAAAGGCCGATCGTAGCGCGGCATTTCAGCCGGTTTTTCCGCCGTCGGATCAATCGCTAAAATATTGATCTGGTCAGGGTTCACCATCTCAAGCTGCCGCACGCCCACTGGCATCGCGCCATAAGCGGCCAGTGCTGGAGCATTGGGCAGTTGCCCATCAATCGGATTGGCAATCGCCGATCCGGCCGCCACCAAGGCTGCGGGCATAAGGGTTTTCGCAAATGTCTTCATGTCGGTCTCCTCCTCAGTCAAGGGCAGTCTAGGACAGATCGCCCTCCTCACAAGCAAATGTTGAATTTACGTGGCGGCGGCCAAAAACCGGCCTGCGACATTTGAGGATTGGACAGATTTGAAAACCCGCGCCATCATCATTTTATGCGCACTTTGATTTTTCTAGTCTCCCTCCTGCTCTCGCCGCTCCCGCTCTGGGCGCGCGAGGTCGATGTGGAGCTGGTGCTCGCGGTCGACGTCTCACGCTCCATGTCTCCCGCGGAGCTGGAGTTGCAACGGCGCGGCTACGCCGAGGCGCTAGGATCCGAAGAGGTGATCAACGCAATTGAAAGCGGCCTTCTCGGCACGATTGCGCTGACCTATGTCGAGTGGGCGGGCAACGGGAGCCAGCGGGTGATCGTTCCCTGGACAGAAGTCTCTACCGCCGCGCAGGCGCAAGAAATCGCCGACCGGATCTCGACATTTTATGATCAAAGTCTTCGGCGCACCTCAATCTCCTCCGCCCTGCGCTTTGCCGCCGACAGCATCGAGGGAAACGCATTCGAGGGCCTGCGCCGCGTAATTGATATTTCGGGCGATGGCCCCAATAATATGGGCATACCCGTGCAAGCCGCCCGCGACGACGTTGTCGGGCGCGGCATCACGATCAATGGTTTGCCCCTCGTGACCCCGGACATCATGTCGGAGATGTGGGGGATCGCGGATCTTGACGTCTACTATACCCGGTGCGTAATCGGTGGGCCAGGTGCCTTCGTGGTGCCAGTGCGCCGCTGGGATGATTTCGCCGATGCCGTCAAACGCAAGATGGTACTCGAGATTGCGGGCATCACCGTCCCGCCCGCGGCGCAGATCGTAAAGGTTCAGGCCAAAGCACCCTACGACTGTCAGGTCGGTGAGAGATTGTGGGAGCGGAACCGCGGCTATTGGATGGTTCCGTGACCCCGCTGCACGGATGATCTTGACGTGGCGCGCCCACCCGTGGAAAACGCCCCCATGAGCACAGCAACCCTTACCATCGATCTTGCAGCGATCGCTTCAAACTGGCGCGCGCTGGCACAGATAGCGCAGGTCGAGACAGCCGCCGTCGTCAAGGCGGATGCCTACGGTCTAGATGCCGCGCGCGTCGCCAAACAGCTGGCGCAAGCGGGCGCGCGGCAGTTTTTTGTTGCAGTGGCGGAGGAAGGTGTCGCCCTGCGCCGGGCCTTGGGCTCAGGGCCGGTCATTTCCGTGTTTTCAGGTCATATGGCGGGTGATGCCCAGGCCATCCGCAGTGCCAATCTGGTACCTCTGATAAACTCGCTCGATCAGATGCTGCGCCACGTAGAAGCTCTGCCCGGCCACCCCTTCGGCATCCAGCTCGATACCGGGATGAACAGGCTGGGGATGGAGCCTGCGGAATGGGCGGCGCTGCGCGAGATCGCGCTCGCCCAGAACCCCACGCTCATCATGTCGCATCTTGCCTGCGCGGACGAGGCAGGGCACCCGATGAACGAACAGCAGCGCGCTGTTTTTGAGGATATGACCGAAGGCCTCGACGTGCCCCGCTCGCTCTCGGCTACGGGCGGCACGCTGCTGGGTGAGGCTTATCATTACGATATGGTGCGCCCCGGCATCGGGCTCTACGGTGGGTTGCCCTTTGAACAAGCACGCCCAGTCGTGACACTCGACATTCCAGTGATCCAGATCCGCCGCGTCGCGGCAGGCGAAACCGTAGGCTATGCCAACGCCTGGACTGCGAAAGCGCCGACCACCATCGCGACCATATCCGCAGGCTACGCCGACGGGCTGATCCGCGCGATGGGGGCACAAGCGAAGCTGTTTGCGGACGATATTCCAGTCCCAATCGTGGGCCGTGTCTCTATGGATCTGATCTCCGTCGACATCACGGTCTTGCAGGAACCGCGCGAGAGCCTGCAGTTGATCGGGGCGCATCAGAGCGTCGATGATGTTGCCGACTGTACCGGCACCATCGGCTACGAAATACTCACGAGCCTCGGCGCGCGCTACAAACGCGTGTGGACCGTGTGAAACTGCTGCATCTGCTGAACCTGTCGCTGCTTGTGCTCTATCCGGTGGCATGGGCTGCGCCGCTGATGCGCGCGGGTCTGCTGCCTCTTTTCGGCCTTGGGGAAATCTCCGTTCTGACCGGCCTGCGATCGCTGTGGTCCACCGATATCTTTCTGGCGCTGGTGGTCATCGCTTTTGCGATCGTGGCACCCTACGTCAAAACCGCCGGATTGGTGCTCGTACATTTCGGCAAATTGCCCGCGCGCCATGCGAAAGTGTTCGAGCTCATGGGAAAGCTGGCGATGGCCGACATTTTTCTCGTCGCCCTTTACATCACGGTCGTTAAGGGAATCGGCATCGGGCGGATCGAAATCGCCTGGGGTCTCTATCTTTTCACCTTCTGCATCCTTGCCTCGCTGTTTATCAGTTGGAAAACACAACAATCCCCGTCCCTTGCCAAGAATTGAGTGTCCTTAGTGAAACAGTCCCCGAGAATGCGGGGCGAAGTAGTACAGTTTATCCTTTGCAGGCCAGTGCAAGCCCTTTAAGTTTGTCCTTGTGATGTTGAGCGCCTTTTTGCTCATGCAATCACCTGGGGATTTTTGATGCAACAGATGAAAACCATCAGGTTTTTCTTTCAGTACGTCATGCAGCGATTGGCGCTGCTGTTCTTTGCGGCATGCGCTGCCGCGCTGACAACGGCGAGCATCATGGCCGCTCTTGGGTTCTGGGCGTGGATTGAAGTCCCCCTGAGTTACGCCGGTGCGCCCGTCGAAAATGCGGGCATGTATCTGCAAATTTTCGCAACCGTACTGGCAGCCGGCATCTGCTTTTTTCTGCCCGCCAACGCTCGGATCATGCAACTCGAGAATTCGCACCGCCGCTTCACCGTCTCGATGGACGATGTGGCGCGCGCATATGGTGCGGTTCACGCCGCCGACAGGGGCCGCACATTTCGGCTCAGCTCGGAATTCGATGCAGTGCGCGAACGCCTCGCTTATCTGCGTGATCATCCGGATCTAAGCACGCTGGAGCCTGCGCTGCTGGAAACTGCCGCGCAGATGAGCCACATCAGCCGCGAATTGGCCGAGGTTTATTCCGACGAAAAGATTTCGCGCGCACGCGATTTCCTCAAGCAACGTCAGGAAGAGATCAGCATCTTCAACAGCCGCCTCGATCAGGCCAAGGCCATCTCGACCGAGATGAAATACTGGCTGCATGAAGTCGATCTGGAGGAAAGCGTTGCGGCAGCACAGCTGGCGCGCCTTTCCGAAGAGATGAACGAAATCCTCCCACATCTCGGCCGAGAAACGACGGTTCGGGTTGCCCCTGCGGCCAGCGATCAAGACGAGCACCCCATCGACAGTACCGCCCTCGACAACGGCCTTTACGAGTTGCCAAAAGCGGCCGAATAGCGCGGCGTCAGGCTCGGGTCTGCATCCTTTGCCATTGATCCCGCGCGCCGCAAGCTGCATCAAGGCGCAATGGCAAAACCGATCAAGAATTTCTCCTGCACCAAATGTGCCGCGACCTTTCCGAAATGGTCGGGCCGCTGCGATAATTGCGGCGAGTGGAACTCCATTCAGGAGGACAAGGGCATCAGCGCGGGCCCGCCGTCCAAATCACTGGGCGCGCGGCGCGGCGCTGCTATGGCACTGCTCGATCTCGCCACCGAAGAAGCGCCCCCGCCCCGCACCCTCTCGGGCCTTGGAGAGCTTGACCGCGTTCTGGGTGGCGGATTGGTCGAAGCATCGGCAATTCTGGTGGGTGGCGATCCGGGTATCGGGAAATCCACACTTTTGCTGCAAGCCGCCGCCGCTTTCGCGAATAAAGGGCTCAAGGTCGTCTACATCTCCGGCGAGGAAGCATCGGCGCAGGTCCGCATGCGCGCCCAGCGGCTCGGGCTGGCCGAGGCGAACGTGAAGCTCGGCGCGGAAACCAATCTGCGCGATATCCTGACCACGCTCGACAAGGAGCGCCCGCATCTGGCCATTATCGATTCGATCCAGACCATGTGGGCCGACAACGTGGAGAGTGCGCCCGGTTCCGTGAGCCAGGTCCGCGCCGCCTCTCACGAGCTCACAAGCTTTGCCAAGCGGACCGGCACCTCTGTCGTGCTGGTGGGCCATGTCACGAAGGAGGGCCAAATCGCTGGCCCCCGTGTGGTCGAGCATATGGTCGATACCGTTTTGTATTTCGAGGGCGAGCGCGGGCATCCCTTCCGCATCCTGCGCTCGGTCAAGAATCGCTTTGGCCCGGCGGATGAGATCGGCGTGTTCGAGATGACGGGGCGCGGCCTTGCCGAGGTCACCAACCCTTCCGCACTTTTTCTCTCCGAGCGCGGTCAGCCTTCCGCCGGATCGGTGGTTTTTGCAGGGATCGAGGGCACGCGGCCGGTGCTGGTGGAGATACAGGCGCTCGTCGCTCCCTCGCCGCACGCACAGGCCCGGCGTAGCGTCGTAGGGTGGGACGGCGGGCGATTGGCGATGATCCTCGCCGTGCTCGAGGCACGCTGCGGGATTCCTTTCGCGGGCCTTGATGTCTATCTCAATGTTGCAGGTGGCATGAAAATATCCGAGCCTGCCGCCGATCTCGCCGTCGCTTGCGCGCTTTTGAGCGCACGCGAGGATACGGCATTGCCCGCGGAAACCGTGGTTTTCGGGGAACTTAGCCTCTCTGGCGCGCTGCGCCCCGCGACCCAGACCGAAAACAGGTTGAAAGAAGCGCAAAAACTTGGTTTTACCTCCGCAATTGCACCCAAAGGCGGTAAGGCAGTCACTGTGGATGGCATAACGATGCGCCCGATGACCGATCTGACAGCCTTCGTGGGCGAAATATTCGGCGCGGGATAACGCGCCCCTGAACAAAAGGCTGGACGAGCATGGAAGGTTTTACCATCATTGACGGCGTTGTGGCGCTCGTCATCGTGATGTCTGCGCTGCTCGCCTATGGACGCGGTTTCGTGCGTGAACTGATGGCGATCGTAGGATGGATCGCCGCCGCCGTGCTGGCCTATCTATTTGCCCCACAAGTGGAGCCGCTGGTTCGCGAAATCCCTGTCGTAGGCGAGTTTCTTGCCGACAGTTGCGAGTTGTCGATTATCGGCGCCTTCACACTGGTGCTCGCGGTGACGCTGGTGCTGGTCTCGCTCTTCACACCACTTTTTTCCTCTCTGGTCCAGCGCTCCTTCCTGGGCGGCTTTGATCAGGCTCTGGGTTTCATCTTCGGCGTGGCGCGCGGCATCCTGCTGGTCGCCATTGCGTTTTTCGTCTATTCGACCGTGATTACCGGCCAGCAATTCACCATCGTGGATGAAAGCCGCTCTTCGCAGGTGTTCGGGCGCTTCACCGACGACATCCAGAATTCAGATCCCGATCAGGCGCTCGGCTGGATCACGGGCCGCTACGAACAACTGGTCGCAAGCTGCACCGCGAATTGATCGCCGCCGGGCACTTTTTACGCCCCGATGGAACCGAGAAACACGCCCTTCAGTCCGACACTGCCGGATCTTTCATCGTGCGGCGATCCGTTTCGCGTGCAAACAGTAATTGCCATATCGCTACGTGACTCTCCTTGCGGAGTTTCGTACACCCCCCTTAAGTTTTGTTGGTCGTAGGAGAGCTCACTTGTCCCATACCCCGCCAAAGACCATGCCACCCGCCCATCCTTTCGATACGTCTTATCTCACGGATGCTGGAGATGATGACAAACTGAAAGAAGAATGTGGCGTTTTTGGCGTTGTCGGCGTTGCCGATGCCGCAAATTTCGTGGCACTCGGCCTGCACGCCCTGCAACACCGCGGTCAGGAAGCGGGTGGAATCGTCACATATTGCCCCGATGTAGGGTTCCAGTCCGCCCGGCGTTTCGGTTACGTGCGCGATAACTTCACCTCGCAGAAGGTGATGGAGACCCTGCCCGGCTCGCTCGGGATCGGCCATGTACGAT